>PWHA01000185.1 GCA_003554685.1 Halanaerobiaceae bacterium | reverse complement strand
TTTTGATATAAATCTCCTTCAATATTCTGCAGGAGCTCTGATCCTGTCAGCCCAAAGCTAAAAACAGTCAGAATCAACACCATTAACATTAAAACAGCCAGCAGTAAAATATTAACTAAATCATTTAAGCTTTTCATTCTTTAACCTCCTCCTTTTTAAGCTGTTTTTCCTCCAGTACTTCAGGTAAAATCTCCTCTTCATTTTGACCGGGAAATTCCACCCCCTGAACATGGACATTAACCTCTGTAACCTTCAATCCTGTCATGCCCTCGACAGTATTTTTAACATTGTCCTGAATTTTCCAGGCTATATCAGGTATAGAACTGCCATATTTAATTATGATATATAGATTTATCCGTGATTCATTTTCTTCAATATCAACCTTAACACCCCGTGATAAATTCTTTCTGCCCAGCATATTAGCCAGACTTCCGGCAAAACCACCACTCATAGAATAAATGCCTTCTATTTCGACAGCAGACATACCTGCAATAATAGCAATAACTTCATCCGCTATATTGATGGTGCCCAGTTCTTTTTCAGGCATATCTATTCCTCCCATCTATCTTCTCTAAATAAAATAAAAACTTAAATACTTATTTTTCAAAATTTGCTAGAAAATTTAGCCCTCTTTTATTTCTTTAATTATATCATCTTTTTCTTCATATTGGCCAATTATTATTGCTCCAACAGGTTTATCCCCTCTATTTTTAAAAATCCGGCAGTAATTTTCATCATCACTTTTGACCTCCGAGATAATATCATTATCCTCATCCAGAACCCCCAGAGAAGTCACATCATTACCTGCCACCTTTAAAGTATAAGAGGGAACAAAGCCAGAAAACCTGGCAGCAGCACCAGCCATGTTTTTGCCTGCTGTTTTTCCCTGTTCCATAGCCGGGGCCCAGATTCCATAAACTCTGCCTTCAAACTCCGCTACATCTCCTGCAGCATAGATGTTTTCCAGATTGGTTTCCATCTTTTCATTAACAATAATACCTTTATCAGCTGCAATGCCGGTACCTTCAACCAGTTCTGTGTTTGAGCGAATACCAGTCGAGAGAAGCACCATATCTGTTTCAATTTTGGTTCCATTGTTTAATTCCACAGCCTCTACTTTTTCATCCCCATGAAATTCGCTGGTAAGGCTGGCTAAAAAGAAATTGCAGCCCATACTTTCCATTTTTTTCTTCAATATTATTCCGCCCTGAGAATCCAGCTGTCTTGCCAGGAGATGTTCGGCCACTTCAACAACGTAAACTTTCAGATCAACCTTCTTCAGATTAAAGGCAGATTCCAGCCCCAGCAGTCCACCCCCTATTACCACTGCAGTATCTGATTTCCTGGCCTGCTGGTGAATATTTTCGGCATCCTGAAAATTTCGCAGGGTAAATATTTTTTCCTTTTCTACTCCGGTAATTGGAGGTATATATGGTTTTGCCCCGTGGGCTAGCAGCAGCCTGTCATAATGATATTCTCCCTTATTTGACACAACTTTATTCTCATTAGTTACGATCCTGATAACTTCCTCTTCCAGCTTAAGGTCTATGCCATTCTTGGCAAACCAATCCCGGTCATTTATTATAATATCCTTGACATTTATTTCTCCTGAAAGACATTGAATCAGGCGAGGGCGGTAATAAAAGGCCTCACTTTCCTTAGAAATTATTGTTAGGGAGTCCTGCTTTTTGTCAAATTCTCTAATAATCTCTCTAGCTGCAGATACTCCTGCTGCGCCTGAACCTATAATTAAATAGTCCATATAATTCCCCCAATAAATTGCAAATTATGCTCTCTCCAGATATTCGCCGGTTCTGGTATCTATCTTTATTTCTGTGCCTTCTTCAATAAACATGGGTGCCTGGAGAGAATATCCAGTCTCCACCTCTATTTCTTTGGTAGCACCGGATACGGTATCACCCTTAACTGCCGGGGGTGCTTTAACAACCTCCAGCTCCACAGAAGTGGGCAGATTAATATCTATTGGTTTATTTTCATAAAATACCAGTTCTATCTCCATATTTTCTCTGATAAATTTCAACTTATCCCCCAGCTGTTCACTATCTAAATAGGTCTGCTCATAGGTATTAACGTCCATAAAGACATGCTGATCTCCGTCCTGATATAAATACTGCATCGGTCTTTTTTCTATGTGGGCCTGTTTAATCTTCTCATCTGCTCGAAAAGTTTTGTTTATAACATGACCATCGGTTAAACTTTTCAGCTTTGTCCTGACGAAGGCTCCTCCTCTCCCTGATTTGGAATGTTCAAAATTAATCACAGTATAAATATCATCTTCCAGTTCAATTGTTAATCCGGTGGAAAAATCATTGGTTGATATCATAAAAAAACCCCTCTTGAATAATGGTTTTCATAAATAATATTTTTCATGGGCTGTCTAAAAACTCTTAGCTATTTCCATTTTATTATATCATATCTATTTTTAATCACAAACAAATCCACCTGGGTTGATCATAGTTGAAATTGTCAGAATAAACCTCGGGATGCCCTCTCAGTCCCGGTAACTAAAGAATTATTAATTCTTTAGAGCTGGAATTCAAAACTGCGCAGCCATCTTCTTCAACAACCAGATCATCCTCTATTCGAACACCGCCCCAATCTGAAATATAAATTCCAGGTTCATTGGTAACAACCATTCCGGGCTTTAAGGTGTCTTCGGATTGGGTGGACAATCTGGGAGCTTCATGAATCTCAATTCCAATTCCATGCCCCAGGCCGTGGCCAAAATTATCGCCATATCCGGCTTCAGCAATTATCTCCCGGGCAATGGCATCAGCCTCAACACCGGTCATGCCGGCCCTGAGATTATTGCTTACCTGCCTGTGGGCCTGTAAAACTATTTCGTAAATTTCACTCTGCCTTTCATCAGGCTCCCCCAGAATAACAGTGCGGGTCATATCAGAACAGTAATTATTGAAATGAGTGCCAAAATCAAAGGTGATAAATTCTCCCCGGGCAACCTTTTTATCAGAAGCCACCCCGTGAGGAAGGGAAGATCTTTTACCTGAAGCCACAATAAAATCAAAGGCCGGTTTTTCTCCCCCTTCTTTGCGAAGGAGATACTCTAATTCTGCAGCCAGTTCCTTTTCTGTCCTGCCGGGTTCAATATAATTCAGCAGTTTATCAAAGGCCCTTTCTGTAATCTCAACAGCCTCTTTAATATTTTCTATCTCTTCAGGCTCTTTTATAAGCCTTAAATCTTTAACACTGCCCTTCAGAGGTACAAAGGTAATATCTTCACAGAGATCTGTCATTTTCTGGTAGTATTCATAACTGATATGATCATCCTCAAATCCCAAACTGGAGATATTTAATTCAGTTAAAAATTCGGCCAGCTTCTCCTCCTTATTCCTGCTTATCTCTTTAATTTGATACCCGGAGACCTGATCTCCGGCCTGCTCCAGATAACGAAAATCAGTGATAAAATGATCCCTCTCATTTGTAATTACCAGAACACCGGCTGTTCCGGTAAAACCTGAAAGATAGTAACGATTCTCTGAGGAAGTTATTAAAATTGCATCAAGATTTTTATCCTGCAAAATTTCATAAACACTTTCCTTTCTTTTACTGCTTATACCGGTCATCTAATTGTCCCCCTCAAGAATTGTTCGTAAAGCTTCAATCGCTAAAAAATATCCCTTCTCTCCCAGTCCCATGATAACCCCATCGGCCTCCCGGGAAGTTAGCATGTTCTGCCTTAATTTTTCCCGGCCGGACAGGTTGCTGAAATGGACCTCTATTATAGGCTGTTTTAAAGCTGCCAGACAGTCTGCCAGTGCCAGGCTGTAATGAGTATGGGCAGCTGGATTGATAATAAAACCTGCTGTATCTGAGCTGACATCCTGAATAAAATTTATAAGTTCTCCTTCCGAGTTACTTTGATAGCAAATTACCCTCCAGCCAATTTTTTCAACAGCATCAGTAATCTTTGTTTCCAGCTGGGCCAGATTTTCACTGCCGTAAAGCGAAGAATCTCGCTGTCCCAGCCAGTTCATGTTAGGCCCATTAATAACTGTAATCTTTTTCATTCTATCCATCCTTTCTGGTTAAATTTAATGTCCCGATTATCCTGTCAGCGACTTCAGAAGCACTTAAATCTGCAGTATCAATTTTACGGCCGATTTTATAGTATTTTTTTCGTTCTTCCAATAAATTATTTAATTTTTCTTTTTTATCTGCCACTGCCAGCAGCGGCCTATCAGAGCCAGCAGTTCTCTCCAGCAAAACCTCAACCGGAGCTGAAAGCCAAAAAACCTCACTCCTTGCTAAAAATATCCGGCGGTTTTCCGGAGCTATAACTGCCCCGCCGCCGGTAGCCACCACCAGATCTTTTGGGATTCGATAAATTTCTGAAATTATCTGTTTTTCAATCCTGCGGAAATATCTTTCTCCCTCTTCTGCAAAAATTGATTCTATTTCTCTTCTCTCCCGTTCGATGATAACCTCATCAGTATCAATCCAGTCCCAGTCAAGTTTTGCAGCAATTTCCCGGGCAGCACTGGACTTACCCGAACCCATCATCCCTATTAAAGTAATTATCATAATCTTCACCTGCAGCTTTTAAAATAATGGAGCTCTACTAAAAATAAACCCCGGTTCTAACTTCAAAAACCGGGGTAAAAAATTTAGCCCTGTAATTATATTTCTGCCTGAATAAAAATATTCCTGCCTTGATTGTCAATTATCAAGCAGGTGAGGAGTTATTGATATTATGATCTCACTGTTGCGGGAGATTAACTGTTTTCGGGAAAATAACTCGCCCAGCAGAGGAATATTTTCCAGGAACGGTACAGATGATGTTATCTGCTGGTCATATTCCTGAAAAAGCCCTCCGATATAGTAAGTTTCTCCACACCTGAGCCTGATTTTAGTTTCCAGTTCCCGGGTATTAAACTGAGGAACACTGCTGTTATAATGTGAAGCAGTGCTGACCTCGGGCTTAAGAGCCAGCAGAATTTCGTCACGGGAGGTAAGCTCGGCCTTCAGATTTAGTATTATTCCTGAATCAAGATAATCATACCCGGTCTTCCTGCCCTCCTGATCATAGACCGGCAAAGGTATCCTCTCTCCAATATGAAGCCTTGCTGGATGTCCGGCAAGGGATACAAGTCTGGGAGCTGCTAAAACCTTTAGTTTTCCCTTTTCTCTCATGGCAGATAAATACTGCTGCCAGTTTAGACTCACTTCTGCTTTCAGGGGAAAAGATAATCCTACCTCCAGAGAAGGCAGAGAATTAAAGGCATTATTTTCATACCTGTCATGTTCTGTGATTTCAAGAACTTCAAATTCTACTAAAATCTGAGCCGGAATCTGATCAAGATGTTGAAACAGGGCTGATATTTCCTCCAGTTCGTGGGATATTCCTGAAATATGAAGCCTGTTTGCTGCCAGGGCCTGTAAAAATACCTCCGGATAAAGAGGTTGAAGTAGAATTATGATCTCTTCAGCTGTCTGATAGTCCAGTTCTATAATTCTCCGAGAATGAAATAAGCTGTTTCCCTTCCCCTCAATCAGCAGGACAGTTTGAGCAACAAGTTCAGCTTCTCCTTCTATTATTAGCTGTCCGCTTGGAGAATGATAGGTAAAAGATATTCCTTTTCTTTGTAACACCTGATCCAGTTCCTGCTGCTGCAGGTTGGATTGAACATACAAATATTCCCTTTTGAAACTATCTTCAGTATCCCCGGAGAGATTTGGTTCGGTTTTGCTTTGTTCCAGATTAATCTTTAAATTTTCAACCATCTTTTCTGCTCCAGCAACTTTATCCTCCGGTCCTATCAGCAGCAGTAAAGCTTCCTCCTCCCAGTAATCAATCTCCAGTTCGGGGAAAAACCGTAAAAGCAGCTGTGATCTGTTTGCCCGCCAGTCCACCTCTATAATTTTCATCTGCAATTTTTCTTGTGGCTGTAATTCTTCGGCCAGAACCCTGCTTTTTAAACGGGTGATACTATCTTCTTTTCCGACATAAATTACCTCATTTACTTCAAAATAAGCAAAACCGCTGGCCAGTATTATGTTTTCCAGCAGTTCTTTTCCCTCCATGCCAGATATCTGAAGACTGGCCCTGCCTGAAACATCTTCAAATAAATATATATCCAGATTTTGAGCCCTGGCATAGGAATAAATAATGTCTCTAATATCAGCCTGATGGATACTCATCTTTCTTTCCAGATCAATTTCAGTTACATCAGCTGAAGTAACGGTCTGAACTGAATTTGCCTTCAGCGGTTCAATATAATATCCTGAGAAAATAATCACCAATAAAATTAATAATGATATTCCGAACAGCCTTTTCATATTATCCTCCTTTATGCCTCTCTATTTTCTACTATGCCTCTCTATCCTCTACTATGTCTCTCTATCCTCTACCCTATATTTTTTGCCGGAATATTAAAATTCGGTTATCAAATATTTTGTACTCCCATGTTTTAAATAGATTCTGTCATTACTAAGTTCTAATTCTATTATTATATTTTTTGCTGGCTCAGAGAACATGATACTGTCCCCGGGTGAAAGGACGAAAGAGCCTTCCCGGGTTTCAAAAAGGTATAAATCTTTTTCTCTGCCAGAAATAAATCCCTTCCATCTGATACTGGAGGGTAATTCTTTAATATATTTAACAGAAAAATCTTCTTTATCTGCTTCATAAATTGTGTTATCCTTAACTCTAACCACCCCCGGCTGCTGATACTGATAGCTCATAATATTTTCCGGCAGATTACTTTCGGAATGACTGTAATTAGCTATTTCCTCAACACTTCCACGATCAGATAGTCTATATTTTAAAAATTTCTGCAAATTTTCTTTATGACTGTTTTTGATTTTTTCAGAAATATCATCCAGGCCTGTCGATCCAGTGGTTTTCAGCTCAGATAGATAATCTTCAGAGAGCAAAATATCTTCAGACAGTTCATAAGAGAAATCCAAAATTACAAGTTCATCATTTTGTTGCAATATCAGTTCCTTGATCTGCAGAAGTTCTGGTACCTGCAGTAATTCCCATGATAAAAATTCACCGATTATTGAATAATCAGCTTCCAAAACCAGTCTTATTTCCGGAGAGTCGGTATTTGATATGCTCTCATCCAGAATAAAAATTCCTGACTGATAAATCTTATTTAAAATTATATGCTGCAGATCCCGGCTGGTAAGAAACTGATATTTGCCGGCCTTTAGTTCTTCCTGAAATTTTCCGCTGGTTTCCAGCAGCATCAGCTGATTTATTTGCTGCTGCTCAAGCAATTTAAAGTGATTTATAAACTCAGTTCGGGTCATTTTTGCCGAGGAAACCAGTGAGTTAAAATAGATTAACAATACCAGGAGAATAACAAACAAAACCGCTTTAATTTTTGTTCCCATTTCAATCATTTCCAACTTTTCCCACCTCCAGCAAAATCAATTTAAATTCCGGACTGGCAAAATAGCCTGTTCTCTCCAGAATTATTTCAAAGCCCTGGCTGCGCCAAACCGCCAGCCGGTGAATGATATTATTATAAGATTCGATATCTCCAGCCTGTCCTCTGAGTTTAAGTTCTCCCGGCTGATAGCTTATTTCATGAAGTCTGCTGTCTTCACCAATGATTTTATCTGCTGCCTGCAGCAATCGATGCAGACAGATAGCTGATAAATTTTTTTCAGTAACAGAAAAATCCAGCCAGAAGCTTATTTCTTCCAGTTCGCGCTTAAGTTGCTGTTCCTGCTCTGGTTCTAACAAAGGTTCAAGTTTTTCAGCCCTGAAACTAGAAATTTGGGCTGCCAGATAGAAATAGTAGAATAACAGTAAAAGCAGAATCAGAGCAGAAATAGCCAGAAAAAATGTCAGTTTGCGATCAATACTTACAGGATTGGGCCAGAGCAGATTAATTTTCGAATTCTTTCTGCCTTTTTTGAAAATATCAACAATTTTCTTCCCTGCTGACGGTAGATAATCAACCACAGCTCAACAATCCCAGAACAGGCAGCAGGTTGCTGGAATTAACATTTCTCATGATTTTTTCAGACAGCAGATCTTCTTCAGCAGCAATATTTAACTGTTTCCAGTCCAGTCTCCTCCAGCAGTGTCCTCTGACAAAATCTTCTCGGGGCAGCATATCAGAACCATTGCTGTCGGCTGACCACCAGAGAACCTTCTTGATAGGTTCTTTTTTAAATTCCTTGCTGAGATATTCGTCAGCAGATTGAACAACCTCAAGGGCTGTTACACCACCTCGATCCTTCTGGCTGTCTTTTTTTATATTCTGGCTGAAATAAATTTTACATGCCCCACCGGCGGTAATGAATATATCATGTTCATAGTTTTCCAGCAGCAGTATTTCCTGGCCGCCCAGCAGATTTTTTAACAGCAGCCAGATGGATTCCCCCCTGACAGTAATTCTGTGCAATGAAGGAAAATATTTGCCCAGAATCCGGCAATAGCTTCTGACAAGATTTCTGGGAACTGCTACCACATAAATACTGTAACCTGTTTCACCGGTAGCCAGCAGGGAATAATCCACGATTGCCTCATGAATTTTATAGGGGAGAAATCTTTCTGCCTCCAGATATATACATTCTTCCAGACCCTTTTTATTTAGCAGAGGAAATTCAAAACTTCTGGCAAAGACAGTATTATCAGATATAATCAGATTAATGCGACCGGGTTTATGGCGTACCTCCAGTTTTAATTCCAGCAAACTTTTTTCCAGGAGTTCAGGCCTTATAATGTTTCCGCTTTCTATAATTGAATCGGGCAGTTTCTTTTGAATTATTTCCACCACTCTCTCAGCAGATCTTTTTCCAGAAATTTTCTTTCTGGAAAGATAAATTAAGTCCTGATTATCCACACAGATTGCTGCCTGCAAATTTTTTCTCAACATATTTCTTCCCTCCAGTTTAATTAATAGTTATAGGTATAGCTCTCTACGATTTTCCCCTCATCTTTGATCAAAACCTGAAAACCACCATCATTATGAGAATTAAAGGTAATTAACAGACTTCTGGTGTCCGGAGGTGGAAGTTCCAGCCAGATATCATTTTGTTCTCCTGAAATATTACTAATAAGATGAGCCATCGCAATCCCGGATACCATCAGAGTCTCAATTTCCAGATGCTGCCTGAGAAGCTGCTGTAAGTTTAATCTCCAGTGCCAGATCCCGGCCAGTGATACTGCCAGTAATGTCAGAATCAAGGTTAAAATGAGAGTATAGATCAGCAGATAACCACCCTCAGACCTGGATAATACTCTCATCTACTTTCTCCTTTTTTTGCATAAACTGTTTGCTGTTTTGATGTAGTTTTCCCGGAAGCTGAGACCCTGCAGATCGAAATCTTAATCAATTCTCCAGGAATCCAGCCCACACTAAAATTTGCAATATCTCCCAGAACACTATCTATTCTGGTAAATTCAATTTCTTCTCCCACCTGAGAAACTTCTCTCTGAAAGCCCAGCTCAGTTCCCCTGCTGGATTCATAGGTCCTGTAACGAATCCAGTGCTGCTCGGGATCTTCTTCACCAGAACTAACATAAAGGTTCATTGTCAGGATATTATCCTCGACTTTAATCTCTGCCGCCCGGGATATTTCCCGGCTGATTTTATTTATTATTATCATTGTCTCCCCCGCCACAGGGCTGTCTTCAATAAAAAAATGGTAAAAGGAACCGGACTGAACCAGCACTCCTGTCATTAAGGAAAATAGAACCGAGGCAATTGCCAGTACTGTTATCAATTCCAGCAGGGTAAAACCCTGCTCAGATTTGAGATTAAATATTACGATTGGTTTTATCCTCATTCTCATCTGCCCCATTTCTTCTATATGCCTTTTTATGTCTGATAAAGTTTTCCAGCTTTTAGATAATCTTCCAGAAAAAGAAATCCAGATTTTCTCTTTTCCAGATGATCTTCACCTGATAGATTCTGCCCTGATTGACAAAAAACTGGTTGATGGTGAAGTAGATTTTTACCTCCTGCAGGGCTTCCAGATTTAAAGCCTGAGAAAAGGTAAAATTATAATATTTTAACTCTTCAACTGTCAGTTCCTGGCAGCAGGGTGGTACCACCGCATCACCAGCCATGCTGGCAATAATTTCATGGCCCAGAATAGTTCCCTGATTAAAAAAATTCATCTGCTTTTCCAGCCTTTCCTGGACTGTTCCGGCAGTGATAAACACCCTGCCCCAGGTCATGATGATCATCAACAGTATTACCAGGGCAACCATAACTTCAATCAGGGTAAAACCTCGGTTATCATCTGCTGGAATAAATTCTGCCCCTGTTGTTGACCACAACTTCCCGGCTGTAACCCTGATATTCAAAGCCCAGCGAGCCGCTGCTGGCCGTACCCTGCCCGGTGAAACTGATGGGAGTAAAATTTTCATCAGCAACCTCCTCCCCCTTAAATTGCAGAATCAGCCTGCTGTCATAATATTCCCGATAAACAATCTCTCTTTCTTCAAAGGGCTGGCCGGGATATTCCAGCCTGGTCAGATGGTATTCCTGATAACCGGCCCTGTCATAGGCTCCAGCAGCAGGATTGAAGGTTACCACAAAAGTTTTATCCTCCAGGAGAGCCTGCTTCCGAATGGTATTTAATTGTAGCATCAGCTGACCTATCTGGTCTTCCACCAGAATTCGCGCAAAGAGGCGCTGCTGCTGGAAGTTAACTCCCAGCAGCAGCGAAACTATCAGCAGTACAGCAATAATTTCTATTATCTTCATCTTTTCTCAGCTCACTCTTTCCTGTTATTCAGGAAGTTGCTGACTTTCCTCTCTGACTCTTTTGATTCCAGCATCATAACTACTGATTGTTAAAGTGATATAATCTCCTTCAGGTTCATCATAGATCTTAATTGTAAAGGTATAGTCTTTACCATTATTCTCAGGCAGATATTCTGCATCATTCAGAAGTGCATTGTTTTCACCTAAATATGCCTGGAGATGGTTAAAATCTGCAACAATATCTCCTATTTCGCCGGTTTCAGGATAAACATATTCATTATCAAGATAATACTGTTCCAGAGCCAGCTGCAGACCGGATAGTTCCATCTGCAGGGCTGCTACTTCAGCATTATCCCGGGCCTGCATAATATGAGGAGCCCCTACACCCACCAGAATACCGATAATAACCATTACCACCATCATTTCAATCAGGGTGAAACCAGATTGATTTTTTAACATAATTATCCCTCCTGTAATAGACTAAAACAAAAAACTCATGTCCTGAAACATTTTCCAGATCGGATTTAACAGAAGAAGAGCTGTTATTCCCACAGCACCTGAAAGTAGTAATACAGTCAGAGGCTCCAGTCGGGACAGCCCTTTTTCCATTAAGCGGCGGCTTCTCTTCTGATAGTATCTGCCGGCAAAATCTACTGCCTGAACCATTCTGCCGGTATTTTCTCCACTCCTCAATATCTGCCAGCAGCCTTCATGCAGAGGAAGCCATTTCTCCAGTGAGATCGTCAGCTTTTCACCTCCTTCAATCATTCTGATAACTTCTACGATTCGTAATTTAAAGTACCGGCTTCCGGTCAGAGAAGCTGCCGCTTCGAGAGAGCTGCAGATTTCTTTGCCGGATTTTAAGCTTATAGAAAGACCTTGAAAGAAAAGCGCTGTATAGTAAAAGGAATAAAACCTGCCCAAAACCGGAAGTTTTAAGAGAAACAGGGTTCGATGGTTATCTTTCAAAATATATTTACAGCTAAAATATAAAAGCGGCGGCAGCAGGAAGGGCATCATGATCATCAGCCTGCCGGTCAGAGGATGCTGGGAGATTGAAATAACCAGGCTGACAGCGCCAGGCAGCTCCAGGGATAAATCCCGGTAGAGACCTGCCATAACCGGAAGAACAAAATAAACAATTACCAGAAAGAGTCCTAAAAAGGCTAGCAGACTGATACAGGGATAATAGAGCTTGCTTTTCAGGCTTTCAATAAACTCTTCCTGGTATTCATAGTAATCTACCAGTTCTCCTAGAACTTCAGACAGATTTCCCCGGTCTGATCCCAGAAGAAAAAGATCGAGAAAAAATTTAGGCAGCACCCCTCTAAAATGGGCCGCAGCTGTCTCAGGATTATAGCCCATTTCCAGATCTCTGGTAAAAAGGTTTAGTTTGATAGAAAAGTTATTATCCCAGTCTTCTCTGCTGGTAAATTTAGCTGCCTGTTGCAGAGTAAAACCTCCTTCCAGATACATCAACCACTGCCTGGCCAGTCGGCCGGCCCGGGTAATTTTTTTCATTAAAGAACCCTCCTTATTTCGGCAGTTGAGGTCATTCCCTCTTTCACTTTTTTAAAACCATCCTCTTCCAGTCTGATAAAACCCTGGTCAACTGCTTTGTCCTCGATAGTCCGACAGTTTGCTTCTTTCTGGATTAAATTAATAAGTTCTGGTCCTATTCTGAGTACCTCCTGAATTCCTGTCCTTCCCAGAAAACCGGTGCTACTGCAGTGGCTGCAGCCCCTGCCAGCGCATAAACTGCAATAACAGCGGATCAGCCTCTGACCTATCACTCCCCGAAGGGTATCGGCAATCAAAAAAGCAGGCAGACCCATCTCAATTAATCTGGTAACTGCTCCTGCAGCACTGGTGGTGTGCAGGGTGCTTAAAACCAGATGACCGGTCAGAGCTGCCCTGACTGCCATACTGGCAGTTTCATAATCTCTGAGTTCACCAACCATAATGATATCAGGATCCTGACGCAGGACAGCTCTTAAATAGGAGTCAAATTTTTCTCCGGCAGCGGTGTTAACCTGAATCTGATTGACTCCCTCCAGTCTGATTTCCACTGGATCTTCAAGGGTAACAATGTTCAGCAGCTCGGAGTTAAGTTCCTCCAGTGCTGCAAAAAGGGTGGTGGTTTTCCCGCTGCCCGTAGGTCCACTTAGCAGAATCAATCCCTGACTTGCAGAAAAAATTTTTCGAGCCATCTCCAGACAGTTATCGGTAAGTCCCAGCTCTTCCAGTTTAAAGAGTTTACTATTTGAGCTCAATATTCTTAAAACAGCCTTCTCTCCATAGATTGTGGGAATTATTGAAACTCTAATATCTTCCGAGGAATTTACCTCATTGGTCAGAGAGCCTTCCTGTAATTTTCTGGTACTGGTTATATCCAGTTCGGCCAGAATTTTTATCCGGGATATTATTCCCTTGACTAAATCAGCTGGATAACTGTATCTATCCTGCATGACCCCGTCAATTCTAAATCTAATTCTGCCGCTTTTTCTCTGAATCTCCAGATGTATATCACTGGCCTTAAGCTCCCCAGCTTCCATCAGCAGGCTGGTAAGATAGTTGCTGATGCCCTGATTTCCTGCATTTTCAAATCTGGAGCTCTCAGCTGAAGGCTCTTTAAAGGGGCCTTGAAACCGGGATTCACCTATGAACAGCTCGGGTCGTAGATGGTAATTACCTTTGGTCACCTTTCCTCCCTCTTTCTTTTATGGAATAATTTACTAATTCTCCCTATGTAAAATTTTTCCTGCAAAATAATGGTTAATTTTTATTTATTTCTTAAAAAATTTCTGAGAAAAATAAAAAAACTGCCGGTAAAGTCCGGCAGTACGGGTAACTTAAATAACATATTTAAAAAGAAATTTATAAATTTTTTCTGGAAGTTTTGTTTTTCTTAACTTTTTATTTTTCAATTTATGTTTCAATGTACTCCTGGTTAATATATTCAGCTAATAATGAAAATCCCGAATTATGTTAATCAGCCCTAACCATTAGATCCTTCTTCTGTTATAATTGAGGCAGCAAATCCAGAGTAAAATATTTTTCGGGACCGGCATCTTCGCGGTCAGCAAACCAGATTTTATCAGCTTCCCGGGCCTGAAATAAAAGCATACGGGAGCCATCTTCTGAGAAACAACCCCTTTTTCTGGCTAGTTTCAGCAGCCTGGAAACAGGCTTTCCGTAGCTCAAATCAAAAACTGCTGTTTTATCCTGCAATCCCTTTTCAGCTCCGGGAAAGAGTTTTCCCTGCCAGCCCAGGGTAGTGGCGTCCACTACCAGGTCTACCTCTCTGACAATTTCTGCCTGTTCCTGAATTTTCCATTCAGTTATCATCAGCTGACAATCAGCATGCTTTTTAAAATCATCCTTTAGTTTAACAGCCTTCTGCCGGGTTCTATTACTGATATAAAGCTTTTCCAGTCCTGATTCCAGACAGGCCAGAGTGACCGCCCGGGCTGCACCGCCAGCTCCCAGCACCAGGGCAGAATTTATCGGGTGGGGAGCTGATTTCTGCCAGTCAGACAGCAGTTCTTTAACTGCCAGATAATCGGTATTATAGCCAATCAACTTCTGCCGGTGCAGCTGAATGGTATTAACCGCACCAATTCTATTGGCTGCTTGATCCAGTTCATCCAGCAGAGGGATCACATCCTGCTTATAGGGATTGGTCACGTTTATACCCACAAATTTTAAGGCCCTGATACCCTGCAGGGCAGCTTTAAGTTCCTCGGGTTCCAGTGAAAAAGGCAGATATACAGCCGGCCAGCTTCTTTTCTGGTAAACACCATTATGAATAATAGGTGACAGGCTTTTATCGGTACTGCGGCCAAATAATCCCAGAAGTTCACGGGGCTCCAGCATTAATTTCCGAAAATTATCGGATTTTTTCTCCCTGTTTTTTTTGCTGCTTTCTGAATTTCTCATTTTATCACCTGCCTGAACAGATTTCCCGGATTTTTTGTCATTATCAGCGGGTTTATATATCCTCAATTAACCGGGACAGCCTTTCTTCATCTAAAAGCATAATTTTACGGTCTTTTATCTTTATTAAGCCCTTATCAATTAAAGCATTTAAAGTCTTGGTAACTGTAACCCGGGATACCCCCAGCAGATTGGCAATCTCCTGATGGGTTAAAATTAAATCAATCACCGTTCCTTCTTCTCCGGAACGGCCAAAATCTCTGGCAAATCTCTGCAGCAGATTAACAAGCCTTCCGGTAGCATCATGAAAAACCAGATCTCTCACCTGGCTGGCCAGCAGTCTGGTTTTCTTGGAAAGAGCTTCTATTATCTTAAGAGCCATCCGGGGCTGTTTCATAATTATTTTTTCAAGCTTATCCCAGTTTAATATCATCAGCCGGGATTGCTCGGCAACTTCTGCTGTCACGGGATGAGGGTTGTTATCAAACAAAGAAATCTCGCCAAAAATATCCCCGGCCTGAAGAATAGTCATAACCTTCTCCTTGCCTTCACTGGAAAGCATGGTTAATTTAACCCGGCCCTGAACCAGAAGATAGAGATTCTTATCACTGTCATCTTCAAAGAAAATAATTTCACCTGAACGATAGTTCTTGACATAACCCTGCTGACAGATCAATTCTATCTCTTCATCATCCAGCAGGGCGAAAACAGCCAGTTCTCTCAGGCATTTTTTGGTAGGTTCGCTGCTATTTTGATCCATTTTTTTCATCTCCCCCCGGACTATCAGTTTTACATTCATCACAGTAACCATAAAATTTCAGGTGATGATCCACAGTGGTAAATGAATATTCCTTCTCCAGCCTTCTCTCAAATTCTTCCAGGTCCTCATCACTGAATTCTAAAATTTTATCACAGTTCAGGCAGATTAAATGATGATGGTGTTCTTCTTCAAAATCCACCAGTTCATAATGTTTAAACTTGCTGTCGAATTCCAGCATGTGAACTATACCCAGTTCACAGAAAATTTCCAGATTTCGATAAATTGTAGCCAGGCCAATGTCGGAATTAATGTTTTGTACCTCTTGATACAGCCGGTCTGCTGAAAAATGCTTTTCTCTATTTTCAATCAGGACTTTTATAACATCCCGTCTTTGAGAGGTTAGTTTATAATTATTTTCTGATAAAATACGTTCATATTTATTCATCAAGCCCGGCATAAAATCAACTCCTTCGTATAAATTAAAAAGATCCAGAACTTAAAGTTTTCTTATCTTTTATACAAAAATTGAACTTTCTGTCTGCAATGTAACTTTTTTTAAAATAAAGTTGATATTAATCAGAGTATCCAGTAAATTTCTTATTGACTTATATATGAAAAATATGTATAATATAAATAAGGTTAAAATGTCGAAATATGCAATTAGGGGGATAAAAATGAAATCAACTGGAATAGTTAGAAAAATTGATGATCTCGGCCGCATGGTTATTCCCATCGAACTCAGAAAAACCATGAATATTGATAAAAAAGATCCCATGGAAATTTTTGTAGATAATGACAAGATCATTCTGCAAAAATACGAACCAGCCTGTATATTCTGTGGAAGCGCTAAAAATACCTCTGACTTTAAAGGAAGAATCATCTGCGGGGAATGTATTGATAAAATGAAAGAGGAGTTATAGAATAAAGATTTAGAATCAAGATTAGAATCAAGATTTATAAATATTTTTTAGTTAAAGAGCAGCATCAGAGTGATGCTGCTCTTTAACTGTTATTTTTGTTTTTTTATTGAGCAAAAACATGGCCTCCAATTCTTCTCACAATTGGACGATTTGATATCCAGGCAAGATTGGTGGCAATCTGGGGATTATAAAAGAACAGGGATCTATGAGTGGGGTCAAAACCCAGCAGAGCAGCCCGGGCTGCTTCTATAGCTTTATCATTGGGGTAGAGATTGGCCTGGCCATCTATGAGAGAACTAAATTGACCTTCTTCAATTATAACCTCTCTGATTGTATCGGGAAATCTGTCATCTTCAACCCGGTTGCGAATTACCGAACCTACAGCTACCATTCCCTCAAAGGGTTCACCACGAGCTTCTGCATGAATTACCCGGGCCAGCAGCAGGATTTCCTCTCTGGAAATTTCTAGAACGCTGACAAGCTCCTCATCCTGTGAAAATTTACGCAGGCTATTCTCACAAACCCTGCCTGTAATTTCAAGATCATTTTCGGACTGGAAGGCCTCGACCGCTGACCTGGTCTTGGGTCCATATAAGCCGTCTATTCTATCATCATAAAAACCCTTTTCTGCCAGCTTTCGCTGGAGAATAGCGACATCTCCGCCCCGGTTTCCCTGTTCCAGTATGCGCTGCCCCAGCACCAGGTTTCGCTGATCAGCACTGAGATCATCAACTGTAAAAGCAATAGTTAAAAACAGCAAGAACATCAGAACAATAAATTTATTCCTGATCAAATGAATCACACTCCTTTAAGACTGCAGCTTTTCTTTCCTGCAGCTTTTCTTTCCCGGATATAGTTGCTCCAATCTTCAATTCTCCAGTCCTTCATCATAAACTATTTCTACGGGAAATTCTTTATTAAAATCATTCAAAATTTCAAGAACCTGAGATCGAGTTCCTTCAGTCACATCAAGGATTATCAATCCCTGTTCAGCTTCATGCAGGGTCAGCATAGCTATTCCTTCATAGGATTTAAAAACCATATCTACAAACACCACTTCTTCTGGAGGAATAATGGCCTTTATCTTCAAGGTATCTGAATGATTAGAGTTTTTCTGTTTCATAATAATAATTCCTTATCAACAGTTTGTGCAGCGGCGAATAATGTAATTTTCTCCGATAGGCCTTTCTACCCCTACTTTTACTGTACTCTCTGGATGGGGAGCTTCTTCCACTGCTTCACCATCAGTATTTATAATTACATCGATTCTCTGTTTGAAGGTGTCTCCTCCTGGCCCAAAAAATTCTACTTCATCCCCCTGACAGATTTTATTTTTTATCCTAACTATTGCCAGACCGGGATCAGGTATAAATCCTTTGACCTGACCCATATATTTATAGTTTCTGATATAGGATGAATCAGCATAATTCTGACCCTGCTGTTCGGGATTCCCGTGGAAAAATCCTTTGGTATAGGGACGATGGCTTACTTTATCAAGTTCATCCTTCCATTCCTGTTTCACGATAAAACTATCCGGATCACCGGCATATTCATTGAGGGCCTGCCGGTATATACCGGTAACAGTAGCTACATAATGAATACTTTTCATCCGACCCTCAATCTTCAGTGATTCTACCCCCAGTTCAACCAGCTCCGGTATTTCCTCAAGCAAATTGAGATCTCTGGAGTTCATTATATAGGATCCCCTATTGTTATCATCGATGGGAAAATACTGTCCCGGTCTTTTTTCTTCCACCAGGCTGTATTTCCAGCGGCAGGGCTGAGCACAATTTCCTCGATTGGCATCTCTGCCGGTTAGATAATTGCTCAAAAGACAGCGACCGGAATAAGAAATACACATCGAACCGTGGATAAAAACCTCCAGTCCGGCACTGGTCCGGGATTTAATTTCTGCTATCTCGTCCCGGCTTAATTCTCTTGCCAGAATTATTCTTTCCACACCTTTTTCTTCCCAGAATTTGACGCTGGCCCAGTTAACAGTGTTAGCCTGGGTGCTTAAATGTAAAGGCAAATCCATCTTATTTTCTTCAAAGAGATATAAGACACCAGGATCGGAAACTATTACCCCATCTACATTAAGTTCAGCAAGAAAATTTAAAAATTCCATGATTTTCTCCAAATCCTGGTTATGGGGTATTATATTCAAAGTTAAATATATATTTTTATTGCGATGATGAACATATTCCACCGCATCCTGCAGTTCCTTTCTGGAAAAATTATCGGCTCTGGCCCTGAGGCCAAATTCCTTTCCTGCACAGTAAACTGCATCTGCACCATAATCAAGAGCAATTTTGAGCTTTGCCATATTTCCAGCAGGTGCCAGCAGTTCAGGAAGTTCCATACTATGACCTCCAAATTGTCCGGTTTGGATTAAGTTTCCAGTTGAATTCCAAATGAATTCTACCAGTTTTAGTGATTAAGTTTGTCCCTCTGCTGATCAAGGTGCTCCTGATAGCTTCTGGTAAATACATGACTTCCATCAGGCAGGGCAAAATAGAATAAATAATCATTTTCTTCAGGTTCCAATGCTGCAGCCAGGGATTCTTCTCCGGGACTGGCAATCGGTCCAGGTGGAAGACCATCAATCAGATAGGTGTTATAGCTGGAGTCAATCTCTAGATGCCGGTATAAAACCCTGTTGACTCTTTCTGGAAGAACATACTGAACTGTAGCATCGAGCTGCAGCCGCATATTTTGGCTTAATCTATTATAAATAACTCCGGCAATTCTTGGCTTTTCTTCTACTAGATTTGCTTCCTTTTCAATCAGAGATGCTATGGTTACAAAATCAGCAATTTTGAGATTATTGGCTGTGCTCTGCTGCTCAATTCCTTCCTCTATTTTAACCAGCCAATCTCTTTCAAATCTGTCGAGCATTACAGCCAGAATTTCTTCAGGAGAAAAATCATAGGGAATAATATAGGTATCCGGGAAAAGAAAACCCTCCAGCTGCCATTGAACCAGACTTTCATCCGGCAGATAATCTCTTTCCAGAAGTTCAGCATCAAAGGAATCCCTGATCTCTTCAATTTCATAATCAGTCTGATTGACCAGCCTTTCTTTGATTTGAACAAGGGTGAAGCCTTCGGGTATGGTGATTCTAAAAGTAGCTGCATCACCTCTTCTTATTTTATCAACCACTTCAAGCATATCATCATTTTCAGAAAAAATGTAAGTACCGGCCTGTAAATTTCCCTGATAATCATTAATTAAAACATATGTTTCAAAGAGAATCCGGGAATTAATAACTCCTGTTTCCTCTAATTGAGCAGCAATCTGCCTGAGAGAACTCCCCCTGCTAATCCTGACAGGTTGGGAAAATCCTTCTTCAGTTTCGACTAAAGCCGGACCGGGCCGCAGTTGATAATCTACTCTGAAAAATATTCCAGCTGCCAGTACCGCCAGCAAAAAAATAACAGCGGCTCTTTTCAATACCATACCCTCCTGTATATCAAAAAAATTCTGTTTATAACAGTTTATAATATAACCTGTCTTTAATATGCTCTGTCAGCAACTATAAATTAAACAGTAATTTTAAATTAATAAATTAAACAACAAAATCAGTAAAATGTACCTTCAGCACAGATTAATAAAACAGTCTGCTGTCTGGTTTTATCTTCGCTATCACTTTTCCCCTGATTGGGTTAAATAATAGTGACGGGAAACGGCATCAAATTCTTCATCATCTTCAATTACAGCCAGCATTTCTTCCTCATTATCCCTGATAATTTTCATTAAGAGAGCCTCCTGCCGGGCCAGCTGTTCCTTCTTATCCTCTGAGGGTGAAAGAATACAGTACTCCTGTCCTTCATAGCTGAACTTATCCTGAAGATAAAATCTGTATTCCTGATCATCTTCCTCCAGCACCAGTTCACCTCGTTCGCCATCATACCAGTAACAAAGCTCATCATCTCTGCTGTTTTTATTTATTTTGCTCATTATTTTTCTTGCCTCCCTGAATTTGCGCCAGATATCTTTGTAAAATTATTGAGGCAGCAAGCTTATCCCTCTGAATTTTCCGGTCAGCCCGGCTGACATCCCCTGCCAGCAAAATTTTTTCCACTTCTGCGCTGCTTAATCTCTCATCCTGCAGCACTACAGGAACATCAAATTTATCATTCAAAGTTTCTTTAAATTCCCGGGAAATATCAGCCCTACAGCCCTCACTGCTATCCATATTTAAAGGAAGACCTAAAACAATCAAAGAAACCTGGTATTCAGCAATTATATCAGCCAGATCCTGCAAAACCTGATCGGTATTGTGATTGGGGATTGTTTTCAAAGGCTGAGAAGTTATCCTGAGTGCATCACTGACAGCCAGACCTATTCTTTTATCCCCATAATCAATAGCCAGTACCCGCAAAATTGCCTCCTTTAGTTCAATTATTACCCGTTTCTAATTATCCTAGTATATCATTATACCTCCCGGCCTCTTTAATTGCAAGTCCTAATTTCTCCTCCTCTGGTTCGTTTCTTTGCAAGGTTTATTGCACGGTTTTTCCTGGGTTTGGGGGCCGGCCCTGTGAAAAGAAAAACAGAAAAAACCCGCTGATATAAACAACAGCGGGCATAAAAAACATATATTTTAGGGGAATATCAATAATTTGTGAGATAGAACCTTATTTCAACCGGTGAGATATAAACTTCCTTCCAAAAAATTAATCCTTCATATAACTGGATATTAATTCTTCCAGAATATCATCCCGATCCACCGTTCGGATCATTGTCCTGGCATCCTTATAACTTGTTATATAAGCCGGATCACCGGAAATAAGATATCCCACAATCTGATTTACCGGATTATAACCTCTTTCTTCCAGGGCATAAAAAACCCTCTTGAGAACATATCCGGCTTCACTTTCTTCATCGCTTAAATCGAAATCAAATTTCATGGTTTCACTAATTTTATGCTTTTCCTGCTCGGTCATAACTACAACCTCCAGAGAAACTCATATTAATTTAATTCGTCTACCAATCCCTGCTAAAACTAAAGTCCTTACTGATTGCTTATATCTACTATCAGCTTCCGGGCCAGGTCAAAGGCTTCAGGAAGTTTCTCCGGCTGACTGCCTCCTGCCTGGGCCATATCCGGTCGTCCGCCCCCTCCGCCTCCGGTCACAGCAGCTATTTGACCAATTAAATCTCCAGCCTTAAAACCCTCTTCAAGAAGGTCGGAAGTAACCCGGGCCACAAAGAAAATACTGCCGCTTTCAACCAGAGCCAGAACTACTATTCCACTGGATATCTCTTCAACTATTTCATCACTTAAATTTCTCAGAGCTTCTTTGTCTATGCCTTCCAATCGGGACAGCAGCACTGATATGCCATTAATTTCTTCCATATTCTTTATCAAATCTTCAGCCTTACTGTCAGCAAACCTGTCCTGAAGAGATTTCAGCTGCCTTTTCAATTCTCTGGTTTCAGCCTGTATTTGAGAAATTCTAACAGGCAGATCAGAAGGCTCAACTTTCAAACCTCTGGCAGCTTCCTGAAGAATATCCTCCTGCTCTTCAATCAATTCCAGGGCGGCCAGCCCGGTTTTTGCTTCAATTCTCCTGACTCCTGCAGCAATTGAACTCTCCTGAGAAATTTTAAATAGTCCAATTTCACCCGTGGCAGAAACATGGGTTCCTCCGCAGAGCTCCAGACTGTAATCCCCGGTTTGAACAACCCGAACCTTTTCCTCGTATTTTTCTTCAAAAAGGGCCTGGGCACCCTTTTTTCGAGCTTCTTCAACTGTTGTTTCATAGGTCTCTACCGGTAAATTGGCCATAATTTTACGGTTAACTTCTCTTTCCAGACTGCGCAATTCTTCTGGAGTTAAGGCCTCATAGTGGGTAAAATCAAATCTCAGCCTTTTTGGAGCAACCAGAGATCCTGACTGATTAACATGATCACCCAGAAGATCCATTAAGGCCTGATGCAGCAGATGGGTAGCAGTATGGTTGCGGGCAGTAGCCTCTCTCAAGTCCTTTGTAACTGCAGCTCTTACTTTTTGCTCGCTCTGCAGCTTACCCTTTTTAACCTCAACTACAGCTACATCAAAACCATTTTTCTGCTGAACATCCTTTACCAGAGCCTCCATATTCTCATCCTCTGCAGTCAGGTGGCCCCTATCTCCTACCTGGCCTCCACCTTCAGCATAAAAGGGATAGGAACTAAGAATAACTTCTCCTTCTTCCCCGGATTTCATTTCTCTAACTTCTTCACCATCGCTTATAATTGCCAGTATTTTCCCCTCAGTTTCCAGGTTATGATAGCCGACAAATTTTTGTTCGACGCCAATTTTTTCTCCCAGTTTTTCATAAACCTCACCAGCCTTACCAACAAAACCCCCGGCCTGCCTGGCCTTCCGGGCCCGCTGGCGCTGCTTTTCCATTTCCTCTTCAAATCCCTCCAGGTCCATTTCCAGATCCTCTTCCTCCAGAACATCTCTGGTCAGATCAGGTGGAAAGCCGTAGGTATCATATAGCTCAAAGGCCTCCTCGCCGCTTAGTTGAGAACGGTTTTGATTTTTCAGGGCAGCAATTTTATCCTGTAATATATCCAGCCCCTGATCCAGGGTGTTAAGAAATCTTTCTTCCTCTGAATAAACCACCCGGGAGATATGCTCCTTTTGTTCCTTGATTTCAGGATAGGGTGCCTTCATAATTTCAGCAAAACTGGAAACCATCTCATGGAGGAAGGGTTTCTGAAAGTTAAGCTTTAAGCCATAACGGGAAGCTCTGCGCAGCAGCCTTCTTATGACATAACCCCGCCCCTCATTGGAGGGTAAAGCGCCATCTAGAACAGCCAGGGTAATTCCCCTGAGATGGTCAGCAATAACCCGAAAAGCAGTTTTTGTCTCTTCCTCAGAATCATACTTATAGCCGGAACGCCGGCCGATTTCTTCCAGTAAAGGTTTAATTATATCAATTTCATAATTTGATTTGGTACCCTGCAGCACCGAGGCAGTTCTCTCTAAACCCATTCCCGTATCAATATTCTTCTGAGGTAATTCCAGATACTCTCCCTCTTCCGTATAATCATACTGGGTAAAAACCAGATTCCAGAGCTCCAGGTACCGGTCACCTTCACCGCCCAGGACATTCTCCGGACCGGTACCAAATTCTGGTCCCCGGTCAATATGAATTTCAGAGCAGGGTCCGCAGGGTCCGGTACCTATCTGCCAGAAATTATCCTTCTTGCCCATTCTGACTATCCTTGTCTCCGGTAAACCAATCTTCTTCTGCCAGATTTTAAAAGATTCATCATCATCCTTATATATGGTGGCAATTAGTTTATCCTCCGGAAGGTTTAAAATTTCTGTTACATATTCCCAGCCCCAGGCAATAGCCTCTTCCTTAAAATAATCTCCAAAGGAAAAGTTTCCCAGCATCTCAAAAAAAGTATGGTGGCGGGCTGTTCTTCCCACATTCTCGATAT
>PWHA01000061.1 GCA_003554685.1 Halanaerobiaceae bacterium | reverse complement strand
TTTCTGGAGCGGCAAGTACTACCAGGGAGGTGAGAGCTATTTGATTGCAGCCCCCCTGGAAAAAATGCCGATCTTTGTGGCAGAAAATTCCCTGCTCCTGACCACTGAGGCAGACAAACTTTATACCGGAAGGGGTTTTTCTGATCTGGTTTTAAACATTTATCCCGGCCGGAGGCAGGTAGAGTCTTCGGGCAGTATCTACGAAGATGATGGCATCAGCTTTGACTATCAAGAGGGAGGGTATAATCTGATCAACTATCAGCTGGAATCTACCGAGAACAGCCTGAAACTGGAACTGGAAACCGAAGAGCAAAACTATTCCGGGGGAATTCAGGATTGTACCATCAGGTTTACCGGGCTGGAAGCTGCCCCTCTGGCAGTTGAACTAAATGATAAAGAAATTCAGGATAAATATAAGTACCAGGCCGGGGAACTGGAGCTGATACTTACAGAGCTGGATCAGACTAAACTGCTGGTTAAGCACTAATAACAATTCCTGCTTGACAAAAAAATTACCAGGTGTTATTATGTTTTCAAGTAAAATTTTTCTCTCTATTTAAAAATTATTCCAAAATAATTGGAAAAATATTTTTTACAGTGACAATAGAGTTCGGGTTTGCTTCACTGATAATTATACCGAGAATAAAAAGGGAGGATGCGATTCTGATGGTGAATAATGAGATGACTGCAGAAAATTTGAGATCTGCCTTTGCCGGAGAGAGCCAGGCCTATCAGCGCTACCAGGTCTGGAGCAATAAAGCTGAGGAGGAGGGTTTTCCGGGGGTTGGGCTTCTTTTTAAGGCCGTGGCCTTTGCTGAACAGATTCATGCTGGCAATCATTTTGGAGTTTTGGAAAATGTTAAGGGAGATTTTCTGGTTGCTGCCGGAGCAGGTTTTGGCATCGGTGAAACAGCAGAAAATCTGAAAGATGCCATTGCCGGAGAAAAACATGAAATAGAGCAGATGTATCCTGCTTTTTCTCAGGTGGCTAAAAACCAGAAAGAAAGCGAAGCCATTAAGAGCTTTCATTATGCTCTGGAGGCTGAAAAAGCCCATGCTGAACTTTTTTCCCGGGCTAAAGAAGCGCTGGATAGCGGCCAGGATTTCGAAGTTGATTCCTTCCAGGTTTGCAAGGACTGCGGATACACCGTTAAAGAGGAAGCTCCGGATAAATGTCCGGTATGTGGAAAAGAGGCAGAAAGTTTTAGAAAATTTGCCTGAGACCTGCATTACTTTTTTGGAATGCAGGATAATTTTAACCGGGTGTAAAACCGGTTAAAATAAAAATAAATAAGGAGGAAAAAATATGTCAAAGTATCAAATTAAAACCCTGCAGGATCCCTCTGACAAGACTGCCCTGGAGAAGAAGCATGTTCCTTATTTTATTGACGTGCCGGACAAAGTTAAAAAAGGTGAATATTTCAAGGTAACTCTCAGGATGGGCAAAGAGATTGAACACCCCATGGAAGAAGGTCATTTTATCCAGTATGTTGCCCTTTATGCTGATTATTTCCAGCTGGCCCGGGCCGATTTCAATCCAGAAGCCAAGGCAGAGGTAACCTTTAATGTTAAACTGGAGGAACCTGCAACACTAAAAGCCTTTGAAAGCTGCAACCTTCATGGACAGTGGGAATCCAGTCATGAAATAACTGTAGAATAATCTTTTTTAGCTTAATTTTATGCAGGTAATGCCTTTGCTGGCATAAACCTGCCGGAGTATCTGCCCCGGCCTGGTTATCAGGCCCGGGGCTATTTTTTATCTCACAGTAGTTGCCCGGGGTTTTCCGACCGAAAAAAGAATAGCCTGGATAAAACAGATTCCACTTTTTTAAAATTTTTAGGGTTTAAAAGGGTGAGAAACTTGAAAAAAAGTAAAAGGGGATATGATAATAAAGCAGTTAATGGTTATGTTGTAGCACTGGGAGGTGCTAACCTTGATATTAAGGGTTACCCGGAAAAATGTTTTATTCCAGGAACTTCTAATCCAGGCCGTATTTTCAGCACACCCGGGGGAGTTGCCCGAAATACAGCAGCCAGTCTGGCAGAATTGCAATCCAGGGTTTACCTGATTTCGGCAGTTGGTCAGGATTTTTATGGAGAAATGATTCTTAAGAAAACAGGAAATAGTGGTGTTAATCTGGAATATATTATAAAGTCCAGCAGATATCAAACCGGAACCTATCTGGCTCTTCTGGATAATCAGGGAGAGCTTCAAGCCGCTGTGGCAGATATGGAGATAATCCGTGAAATAGTACCGGAAAAGCTGGAAGATATGTTCTGTCTGTTAAGTCAGGCCGACTATATTTTTGCCGACACCAATCTGCCAGTTCCGGTGCTGGAATGGCTTATGGCTGCCGGTTTTGAGGCGAATATAATTGTTGACCCTGTTTCTCTAAAGAAGGCCGGTAAAATTAAAAACTTAATCGGTAAAATAGCTTATCTAACCCCTAATCTGGAAGAATTCTTTTATCTCTATGGACTAAAAGAAGATCTGAAACTGGATATAAATAACAAAAATAATTCTAACGGGACATCTGGAGCTGCAGGAAAAGTCAGAAGAATAGCAGAAATTGTCGTCAGCAGCAGAAGTAAGTTAACCCCCGGGACAAAACTTCTGGTAAGTCTGGGTTCTGCCGGGGTGATATATGCTGGGCCGGAGCAGAATTTTTATCAACCTTCTCCCGGAAAAAAGGGGAGAAAGATAATAGAAACCACCGGAGCAGGCGATGCTCTGACAGCCGGTTTTATCCGGGGATTGCAGCTCGGTCTTGATCCGGAAGAGGCTGCAGCCCTGGGGCAGCAGGCTGCCCTGCTAACCATCCAGTCACGGGATGCGGTGGTAAGCAATCTGGCCGAGCAGCTGGCTGGAAATAAGGAAACGGGGGATTTTAAGTGAAATCTTTAATTATAGCTGACAGGATTCAACAGGCAAAGTATGACAGGCGGCCGGTGGTTGCTCTGGAATCCACGGTGATTACTCACGGGATGCCTTATCCCGAGAATATCGAAACAGCTCTTGAGGTTGAAAAAATAATTGAAAAAGAGGTAGCTGTGCCGGCGACTATAGCCGTTCTGGCAGGCAAAATTAAGGTAGGTCTTTCCCGGAAGGAAATAAAGGAGCTGGCTGACAGAGAGGATGTTGAGAAAATCAGCCGCCGTGATATTCCCTGGGCTGTAAGTTCAGGCAAGTATGGCTCTACCACGGTAGCTGCGACAATGATTGCTTCTCATCGGGCCGATATCAGGTTTTTTGTCACCGGGGGAATTGGCGGTGTTCACCGGGGAGGAGAAAACAGCCTTGATATTTCTGCTGATCTAACCGAGCTGGGCAGGACACCTGTGACTGTTATTTCGGCAGGTGCTAAAGCTATCCTTGATCTGGAACTTACTCTGGAAAGGCTCGAGACCGAAGGTGTTCCGGTGCTGGGCTTTAAGACCGATGAATTTCCAGCTTTTTATTCCCGGAAAAGTGGTCTGAAGCTAAAAATCAGGGTGGACACACCTCAGGACATAGCTGAGATAGCAAGAGCCAGAGATGACCTTGAGTTGAAAAACGGTATTTTGGTTGCCAACCCTATTTCCCGGGAAAGAGAAATTCCGCTGGCTGAAATTGAGCCTGAAATAAAAAAGGCAGTAGCCGAAGCCCGGGATGAAGATATTTCAGGATCTGCTCTGACTCCCTTTTTGCTGGAGAGAATAAAAAAAATATCCTCCGGGCAGAGTTTAAAGGTTAATATAGAACTTTTAAAAAATAATGCCAGACTGGGAGCCAGGGTTGCGGTGTCTCATCAGAATCTGGAGGTTATGGGTGATTAAATTTTAAGCAAAAATAAAACCTTCAGAAGACTATTTGATTTATAAACCTGCTTATTGAATGTTTACCAGCTATAACGTCTTCTCCTTTATTCAATAAATTTTTTTGGGGTGGTGAAAGTTTAATTATGACTGCAAATAATAATTTTGATAATGGCAAAAATGCAGCCGGCAGAAGAATTACTCTGGATGTCAACAACATGTTTGCCTCAAGGCTGGGGGAGGAACACGGCATCAAGAAAGCCCGGGTATCTGAATTAAAGGCCCGGACCCGGGAGGTCCATTACCGGATACAGGAACAGAAGCCCGGTTTTACCAGATTACCCTTCCGCCAGGAAAAGGTGGTAACCAGAATTAGAGAAATGGCTGAAGAAAGAGCAGGAGATTATGATAATTTTGTAGTTCTGGGCATCGGGGGCTCAGCCCTGGGTAATATTGCTCTTCAGACAGCTCTGAATGATCCCTATTATAATCTTAATTCTGGGGTAAGAGAGGGCTATCCCAGGCTTTTTGTGCCGGATAATGTTGACCCGGAAAGGTTTGCTGCCCTGCTGGATTTTCTTGATATGGAAAGGACAGTCTTTAATGTAATTTCTAAATCAGGCAGCACGGCAGAAACCATGAGTTTGTATTTGATTGCCCGGGAGGCGGTAGCAGAAGAAGTTGGTCAGGATCGGGTAGACGAGCATTTTATTGCCACTACCAGCAAGGATTCCGGTTATCTAATTGAAATTGCCGGGCGGGAAGGCTATCCCTGTTTCAGCATTCCCGAAGATGTGGGAGGGCGTTTCTCGGTTTTAACTCCGGTTGGGCTGGTATCAGCCGCCTTTACCGGTATTAATATTTCAGAACTTCTGGCCGGAGCAGCTGAAATGGCTGAACGCTGTCGGGAGGAAAATATCTGGCAAAATCCTGCCTATCTTCACGGGGCCCTGCAGTATCTTGCCTATCAGGAAGGCAAGAGAATGACGGTTATGATGCCCTACAGCCATGCTCTTAAGGATCTTGCTGACTGGTATCGCCAGCTCTGGGCAGAATCACTAGGCAAGGAAGTCAATCGCAAGGGTGAGCGGGTCAATGTGGGCCCCACTCCCATTAAGGCCCTGGGCGCTACCGATCAGCATTCCCAGGTTCAGCTTTATATGGAAGGACCCTTTGATAAAATCATTACCTTTATTGAAGTAGAAAATCACCGGAGAAATCTTGAGATGCCGAAGCTTTATCAGGATCTCGATGGTCTGAATTATCTGGGAGGTTATTCGCTGGCCCGGCTTCTTAATACCGAGAAAAAGGCCACCGAAAGAGCCCTGGCCAAAAGAGGACGGACCAATGCAACCATTAAAGTACCTGAAGTTACGGCCTTCCCCCTGGGCCAGCTCTTTTATCTGCTGGAGATGGAGACAGCCTTTGTGGGAGAACTTTTTAACATCAATACCTACAATCAACCCGGGGTCGAGCTGGGGAAAAACTATACCTACGGAATTCTGGGCCGGGAAGGCTATCAGGAGAAAGAAGAAGAATTTGAAAACTGGTCAGAGCCTGATCCTGATTTAATATTATAAACTGACTTTAAAAATCTTGAACTAAACTCCAAAAAGCTTGAATCAAACTCCGCTGATTATCTTTTTATCCCGGTGGATTGATTTGCAGGAGGAAAGTCAGGATTGAGAGATAAATCATAACCGACAGGGCCTGTTGCAGGCAGCTGACAGGGGGTGAAAATTTATTGAGGTCAGAAAATTTGTTTAAGAAATTTGAACGGGAGGGTGAATTGCTTTATGGCCGCAACATTTTTAGCAGAAAGCAGCCCCGTTCCCGGGTTCTCAATGAAATAAAGCAGGAAGTGGAGAATGTGCTGGATAAATACCCCGCTGTCCCAGGAAATGTTCTGGTTGATTTTGTTGAACTGCATAAATCCGATTATGGATATTATCTGCTGTGCCGGGATAGGGACTGGCAGCAGCAGAGCGGGGATTTGCCTGAGAAGCTGGAGCCTGAAATGGTGCTGGACTGGTGGCAGCAGCTGGTGAAGACATTGAATTACCTCAGGGCTCCAGAACTCGGCTGGAGATTTATTACCCTGGACCAGCTGAGATTTTCCGGTAGTCTTTCTAATTCCAAAAAACCGGAAGTGAGACTGCTTCCCCCGGAACTGGCTGAAATTTTAATAAAATATGGAGATGCCGAAAAGCAGCTGACTGAAGAATACTTCCGTCCTCCGGAACTGATTGAAGAGGGGGGCTCTGCAGGAGAAAAGTCTCTGGTTTTTTCTCTGGGGGTGATAATCTATTATTTTCTGACCGGCAGCTCTCCCTTTCAGGGGCGGGATAAATCCGAAGTTGTCGACAGGATTATAACCGACAGCCGACTAAAATTGCGAGATTTAAGACCAGAAATTGCTCCGGCTCTGGGGGAGCTGGTAGACAGCTGTCTGGCTTCCCGGCCGGAGGATCGGCCAGGAATGGTTGAGATGCAGGAAAAAATCCAGGTTCTTTCCGGTCAAAAGCTAAAACTGGATCCCAAAGATTACCAGCAGGAAAGAAGCAGAATTCAGCGCAGTATTAAGTTTTTTAACCTGAAGCAGACTCTTAAGCTTAATGTAAAAAGACGCTGGCATTTGTTGCTGCTGTTTGCTGTAATAATTATTATGATTCCCCTGATGTTTTTATCAACCGGAGTTGAAGAGCAGATAACCTCTTCTCATTCTGCTGAGGAGGTTACCCGTTATTTTTATCAGTCAATTAATGAAAAGAATTTAACTCTTCTCGATGACACTGCAGTTGTTGATCTGGGCCGGCTGAGAAGGATGGTGTCAGAATCTCATGTTATGGAAACCGTTCGGCAGTTCTATGAGATGCAGATACCCGAGGAGGAAGCAGAGGAGGAGCATATAGCAGCTGAATCTGTCGGGGAGGAATTTGAAACCCTATTTGGAGTGGAAAACCTGGACCTGGCACCCGAGCAGGAGAACGAAGAGGAAATAATTTTTCGGGCAGATTATCAATTTTTCATTAATACTGAAGAAGGCAGAGTAGAGCTGGAAGCCCGGGATTTCCTCAGGCTGAATATTGTTAATGATCGCTGGCAGATCACCGGAATTTCAGGATTAATTAAGGACATCATAACCGGAGATTTTGAAGAGCCTGGAAACGGTGGTTAAAGATAAGTTTATTTGATTGAGGTTGAATGCAAAGGGGGAAAAAAATGTCTGCTGAGCTGGTAGAAATTGACTGTGAAAAAGCCGTGGATTATCTTACTAACTGGATAGCTGACAGAATAACCTCCGCCGGCAAATCCGGAGGCATTGTTGGTTTGAGCGGGGGACTTGACTCTTCCGTTACCGCTGCTCTGGTTAAAAGAGCCTGCGGGGAAGAGTCGCTCGGGCTGATCATGCCCTGCCACAGCAGCTCTGAGGATCGCCAGGATGCTCTGCTGGCTGCTGGAGAGATCGGCATTGAGCACCAGGAATTGGAACTGGATGAGGTGTTTAATCTGCTGCGGAAGCAGCTGCAGCAGCTGGCTCCCGGTGAGGATAAAATGGCAGCTGCCAATATTAAACCCCGTTTGAGAATGACCGTTCTTTATTATCTGGCGGCCCGGAAGGATTATCTGGTGGTGGGTACCGATAACTGGAGTGAGCTTTCAGTCGGGTATTTTACCAAATATGGAGATGGAGGAATTGATATTGCACCTTTGGGCAGGCTGGTGAAAACCGAGGTCAGAGAAATCGCCAGTTATCTGGGGCTGCCTGCTAAAATTATTAACCGCCAACCTTCTGCCGGTCTCTGGGAAGGACAGACCGATGAAGGGGAAATGGGATTGAGCTATGCAGAACTGGACAGCTATATCTTGGGTAATAGTCTCTCTCCTGAACTGGAAGAAAAAATTGAAGATATGCGGAAGAATAACCGGCATAAGCTGGAACCACCGCCAGTTCCCGAGCGTGAGAATTTAACCAGCTGACTGTTGTTAATTTAAGCTGCCCTTAAACATGGCTGGCTGTTATAGTAGCTGTTTCCTGGTATTGCAGCAGCAAAAAGTTAAATTGTTATGAGGCCGGATGCTGATAAATTCTGGCTGCTTCAGGGAGGTCTTGGGGCGGGAAAGCAATAATTTGCCATTGAAGCTCCCTGAGAATGGAAGTTTGCTGGTAATTTCTCTGAAAACTATAAGATTAATTTTCAGTAATTTCAGATTGTAAGGGTTTTGAGGAATTTCTGATAAAAATCATAATATCAGGCAGGAGATATTACTTTGACCCAGAAAGATTATATATAGAGCAGATTTTTCAGTAAAATTTAAAAAATACGTTTTCAGGTGCTTCCGGTTACGACCGGGAGAGAATAGGGAATCAGGTGAGAATCCTGAACGGGCCCGCCACTGTTACCGGCAAAACCCGCTCAGTTCAGCCACTTGCAGTTTGCAGGGAAGGCAGAGCTGGATAATTGCTGGAAGTCAGGAGACCTGCCTGGAAATGTACCTACCACACCTTCGGCAGCAAGAAGGGTAGGGTTATAAGGCAGCAGTTTGAGCCTGCTGGCAGCTGTTTTTTATTAACCGGAATTTTTTCAAACTATTTATTATAAACCGGGTTTTTCTTAGCTGCAGCAGCTTGAACTCAGTTTTTTTATAACCAACCCCGTCTTGTGTTTCAGGACGGGGTTTAATTTTTTCACCCTCCCAACGGCTGCAGGCCTGGCCTCCTGCAGCCGGAAGTTTTTTCAATTTTTCCAGGAAATTTTGAGCAAAAGTTGAATTATTTTATCAGCACCAATAACCCGGTTTAAGCCTGGAGAAGTTCTTCAGAAAAGTCATAAAGTCATAAAGAATACGAGAAATTTCAGGGAGGGATAAAATGGATTTTACCAGTGGATTAAGAATTATTCTGGGATTCATTTTTCTGGGAGTGGCTGTATACTTATATCGAAGAGGTCGGAAAGATTGACGTTGGATTAAGAAGGATTATGGGCTGGTTTATCTGCAAGTTTAGATCTTTGATCTTCTTGTGAATTTTTATTTAATACTGGAAACAATATCCTAAAAAATTCAGGAGGTAGAAAACTTATGACTGGAAAAGGCTCAAAAAATTTTATAATCAGAGAGGTTATCAACAGAGGATTTTTGCTGGCTGGAATGACAGTTGCTTTGCTGCTCATATCCCTACCCTTTTCCGGAATGCTTGTTCAGGCGGACAGTCCGGAGGCTGTGGTGGATGATTTTGGCACTGAACTGCATTTTGAGGAAACTCCGGAAAGAATTATTTCTCTCGCTCCCAGCATTACCGAACTCTTATTTGCTCTCGATCTGGGGGACAGGATGGTAGGGGTAACCACCTTCTGCGATTATCCTCCAGAAGCTCTGGAGGTAGATACAATTGGCTCCATTACCGAACCTAATATTGAGGCTATAGTTGAGAAGGATCCCGATCTGGTGGTGGCCACCGGAATCAATCCCATAGATAAAATTGAATCCCTCCAGAATCTGGGTGTGACTGTGGCCGGTTTTCAGGATCCCACCACCCTGGATTTTACCTTTGAGTTGATCGATAAGGCAGGAAGACTTACCGGCATGCAGTCTACCGCTGAGGCAGTTTCTGCTGATATGAAGGAGAGGCTGGATCAGATTCTGGAACTTACTGCCACCAGAGAGGATGAGACGCCGCTAGTGTTTTATGAGATCTGGCATGATCCTTTGACAACTGCCGGTTCTAATACCTATATAGATGATCTTTTAAATATCATAGGTGCTGAAAATTTGGGGGCCCGGGCCGGGGACGGCTGGCCGATGTTTGATCAGGAAACTCTGATTCTGGAGGATCCTGATGTTTATATAACCAGCCCCCATGATCCCCAAGTCGATGGCGAAGAATTGCTTGCAGAAATTGCCGGCAGAGAGAATTTTGATGTTCTGACAGCTGTTCAGCAGGACAGAGTTCACCTGATTGATGAGGATAAGGTTAACCGGCCTTCTCCCCGGATTATCGATGGCCTGATTGAACTTGCCGGTGCTGTTTATCCTGAACTGGCCGAGGAGCTGGCCGGGATATAATGCTGATCTTTTTGACAGGGGGAGCCCGAAGCGGCAAATCCAGCCTGGCTGAAAGGATAGCCCGCAAAAGAGAGGAAGAGCTTGGTTCTCCGGTCTGCTATCTGGCCACCGCCCGGGCCGGAGATGCTGAGATGGCAGAGAGGATTTCCCGGCATCAGGAGAGGCGGCCTGCTGACTGGCTTACAATTGAGGAGCCCTTGAAACCGGCTGCTGCTGTAAAAAGTGCCGGTTTGCAGTCCAGAACTACAATTATTCTGGATTGTGTTACCCTGCTGATCAGCAATCGACTGCTGGCTCAGGATCCCGCCGAAGATAAAGAAGAAAATGAGGGAGAAAATTGTGTTGAACTGGAGGCTCTTCAGAAAAATCTCCAGGAGGAACTGGCAGAGCTGCTGGAACAGGCAGAAAAGAGGAATTATCTTCTGCTGGCAGTTAGCAATGAAGTCGGTCTGGGAGTGGTTCCTCCCAGCCCTCTGGGAAGAAAATTCCGGGATTTGAGCGGCTGGATAAATCAATGGCTAGCCGCCCGGGCTGATCAGAGCTATCTGGTGGTGGCCGGAGTTGTTCTGGATCTCAAGGAATTAGAGGTTAATAAAATCAGTTTGCCACCTGTCAATTCCAATAAATAGTTTTTAGCTTAAACCCCCGCCGCAAAATTAAACAGCGGGGGTTTTTTGCTGCCGGGTTAAGATAGTTTGTCACCGGAGGGAAAACATAGTATAATGAATAACAGGCAAATCAAGTCAGCTGAAACAATAAATTAATTATATTCTGGCTCATGATACCGGAAAAGGATGTTAAAATGCTATGCTGAAGGCTCCTCATAAAGCTCTGGGTTTTGCCCTGATTTTTCTTACCAGAATTCCTCTGCCCTTCGAGATCGAACATAAAGAGACACTGCCAGTCAGAGCCTCAGTGTTCTTCCCTCTGGTTGGCCTGGTTTTAGGAATCCTGCTGGCTATTCTGGATTACCTTTTCCGACTGCTTCTGCCTCTGCCGGTGGCTGCGGCTCTGCTCTTGATAAGCTATATTTATTTGACCGGTGGTTTGCATCTGGATGGGCTGCTTGATACCATGGATGGTTTATTCAGCGGCCGCAGTGGTGAAGAAATGCAGAGAATAATGAAGGACAGTGTCAATGGTTCCTTTGCCAATATTACAGCTGTCCTCTATCTCCTGCTTAAATTCACTATTTTCTGGCAGCTAGCTGGTTACTGGAGGCTGCCAGGTTTGATTTTTTTTCCAGTTTTAAGCCGGTTTTTGATGGTGGTTGCTATGTATCGTTCTCCGGTGGCAGAGGGCAGCAGCCTGGCCAGGAGTTTTGGCGATGATTATCCCCGGGTCTATCTGATGCTGGCTGCTGTGGTACCGCTCCTGGTGGCTTCACTATTATGGCTGGCTGCTTTTCTTCCCCGTTACATACTTTTTATTCAGTTTATAAAAGGTCTGCTGGTTCTTTATCTGATTTCCCGGTTGATACTTTCCCGGCTGGGAGGTTTGACCGGTGATGTTTACGGCATGATCAATGAAGTAACAGAGGCAGTAATATTGCTGATTCTAATTCTGTTTCAGGGGTGATAATGTGGAAAAAGAGTTTATTTTTTTACGGCATGGAGAAACCGAATGGAACAAATTGAACAGATATCAGGGATCATTAAATATTGGTTTGAATGAAAGGGGTCGGGAGCAGGCCCGGCAGGCAGCCAGTCTGCTGGAGGAAACCCGGGAAATTGATTTAATTGTTAGCAGTGATCTGGATCGGGCCCGTGATACAGCTAGTGTTGTTGGTGAAAGAATGGGTCTGGAAGTCCAACTCCGGCAGGACTTAAGGGAGATGGATTTCGGCATCTGGGAAGGCAAAGATTATCCTACAATTCAGGAAGAATCTCCGGAGGCCTACCAGAAATGGCTGGAAGATCCTGTAAAAAACCCGCCTCCGGAAGGAGAAAGTCTTGTTGATTTTAAAGAACGGGTGGTGGGAGTCTGTCAGGAAATTCTCGAGAGAGAGGAAGAGGATGTTTTGATAGTCTGTCATGGTGGGGTTATCATGGCATATCTTGCCCATATTTTAGGAATGGATCTCAGGGATTACCGCCGGCTGAGAGTCAGCAATGCCGGTATAAGTCAGGTAAGTTATTACGAGCGTCAGCCGGTGCTCCACACCTTTAACTGTACCAATCATCTATCCTAGATAAACTGTATTTTCCGGCGGTTAAAAAAATACGGAGATCAAAAAATTCCCTCAAATTTTGGGAATTTTATTCTCTCTTTAGATGGCTGGAGTGATTTTAGTGGATAATATCAGGCGAATATATCAATATATTAAACCCTACCGCCGCCGTTTTCTACTGGCCACCATCTGTATGATATTACATGCTTTTTTAACTGTATTTTTTGTTCGGGTTTTTCAGGAGCTGCTGGAGACAATAATATCTGATATTTCTGTGGAGGAGGGAGGGCTGGTTACTCTCTCAATAATTGCAGCCGGACTGATCCTGATTTATTTTTTTAAAGGGATAATCTACTACGGTCAGAAATATCTCAGCAAATATGTTTCTCATAAGGTGATGCGGGATCTGAGAAATGACCTTTATACCCATCTGCAGAATCTCTCTCTCAGTTTTTATAATGCCAGCAAAACAGGAGAAATCATTTCCCGGGTCACTAACGATGTTAAAGTACTGGAGGATGCTCTAGTTAAGGGCACAGTTTCCTTAATTTATGAAACACTGACGGTTTTTGGAGGATTTATCTATCTTTTCTATTTGAACTACAGATTGACTATTTTTCTGCTGATTATCTTTCCTCTTATAATTCTTATAGTCGTGATTTTAAATAGAAAAATCAGGAATAAAAGCCGGGAGGTTCAGATGAAAATTGCTGATGTTTCTGATATCCTTCAGGAAACACTGGCTGCCATCAGGGGGGTTAAATCTTTCGGCCGGGAAGAGCATGAACAGGAGAGGTTTTCGGAAGAAAATCAGGCTAATTTTGAAGCAACCGTGAAAAATTCCCAATACAAGGCAGCTCTAAGCCCGCTGGTGGAATTCTCATCAGCTCTGGGTTTTACCCTGGTTCTCTGGTTCGGAGGACTGGAAGTTATGAGAGGGACCATGAGGCCAGCCGAGCTGATCGCTTTTTTTACCATGTTAATCACTCTGAGCAGCCCCCTGCGCTCGGTTGCTAAGATCAATGCCACCATCCAGACAGCTCTGGCAGCAGCAGATCGGGTATTTGAAACCCTGGACCGCAGTCAGATTATTGAATCCCCTGCGGAAGCGGTGGAACTTGAAGAAATCAGGGGCAGGGTGACCTTTGATAATGTTAGTTTTGCCTATGATGAAGAAAGTGTGCTCTCGGAAATAAATCTGGATGTCCGGCCCGGTGAAGCGGTTGCCCTGGTGGGTCCCAGTGGGGCCGGTAAATCCACTCTGGTAGATCTGATACCCAGGTTTTATGACCCTACAGAGGGCAGGATTATGATTGACAGCCAGGATGTCCGGAATATAAAACTCAATTCTCTTCGCAGGCAGATAGGAATAGTACCTCAGGAGACGATTTTATTTTCCGGCACCATCCAGGATAACATTGCCTATGGCAATCTGGAAGCCGGAGAAGGGGATATCCGGGCAGCAGCCCGGGTCAGCAACTCTCATGAATTTATTCAGGAATTTCCTGAAGGTTATCAGACTAAAATCGGAGAGAGGGGGGTTGGCCTTTCTGGAGGTCAACAGCAGAGGATTGCCATTGCCAGAGCTGTGCTTAAGGATCCGGCTATTTTAATCTTTGATGAGGCCACTTCCTCACTTGATGCCAGATCAGAAAAGCTGGTTCAGGAGGCCCTAAAAAACCTGATGGAAGCTCGGACAACCTTTATTATTGCCCACCGCTTGAGCACAGTAATTAATGCCGATCGGATTATAGTTCTGCAGCAAGGTCGAATTGTTGAAACTGGAAATCATGAGGCTTTGATCAATCAGGAGGGAATCTATTCCCGCCTTTTTCGCAGGCAGTTAACTGAAGATATCCTGGAGTCAGGAACTTAGCTGAAGGTGTTTCTGGAGAGGGATAGAAATGAGATTATAACTTAATAGTTTATGAAAGCTGTGATCTTGAATGGCAGGATTTAAAAAATATCTCTTTAATTATCTATATGGATTGATAAAAGGAGAAAAGGGGGGGATTTTGGCCTTCCCCTTGAAAGCAGGGCTCAGATTTTTATCATGGATATATGCCGGGGTTATTTTTCTCAGGAATTCTTTCTATGATCTGAATTTATTGAAATCCCGGGAATTTTCTCCGTTAGTGCTCAGTCTGGGTAATATTACCACCGGAGGAACCGGCAAAACTCCGGCTGCTGCCACTCTGTCCGCTTACTTTCAGGAACAGGGAAAAAAAGTGACAGTGATCAGCCGGGGATACCGGGGAGAAAATTTAAAGCCGCTGCTGATTTCAGATGGCAGCCAGATACTGGCAGGCCCCGGTCTGGCCGGGGATGAAGCTTATATGCTGGCCCGCAAGTTAAAAGAGACCTCTGTGGTTATATGCCGTGATAAAATAGAAGCAGCCCGGTTTGCCTGCCAGGAGTTAAATCCCGATATCATGCTGGTAGATGATGGCTATCAGCACCGCCGGCTGGCCAGAGATTTTGATCTGGTTTTAATTGATGCCACCAACCCCTTTGGGTATAATTTTCTTCTGCCCCGGGGGCTTCTTCGGGAACCGGAATCAGCCCTGAAACGGGCAGATGGTATTGTTATTTCCCGAAGTGATCTGGTTTCCCGGGAAAAAATTGAAGATATTGTTTCCCGGATTCAAAATTTCTTTGATTCTGATTTTATCTATCTTTCCCGCCATGTACCCTTTGGACTCCAGTCTTTTCAGGGAGAGCGTCTCGATTTAATATCCCTGGAAAACAGCAGGGTAGTAGCCTTCAGCGGTCTGGCTAATCCTGCTGGTTTTCTGGCAACCCTGGAAGAACTGGGCTGTGAAATGGTCCGGCATTTTGAATTCCCGGATCACCATAAATACAGCCGGGAGGATCTTAAACAGATAGTTAATTATTTTCTCCAGAGTGATAATATTGATTTGCTGATTACCACCAGGAAGGATATGGTTAAATTTAATCAGCAGCTGATTGATTTTCTTCAAATTAAGAATATTGATCCTCTGCGGCTGGAAATTAAAATGGAGTTTTCCAGTTTCTTTCCTGGAGTCAACTGCTTTGAATCTCGGCTGGAGCAGGCCCTGTCCCGGAAAAGAGGTGAATAGTTTTGCAGATTGCTGCCATAATACCTGCCCGCTATGCATCAACCCGTTTTCCCGGCAAACCACTGGCTTCAATTGCCGGCAGACCGATGATTGCAAGGGTTTATCAGCAGGTGAGTTCGACTGAAATTGTGGATTTCACCATGGTGGCCACCGATGATCTCAGGATTGTCAGGGCAGTCGAAGAATATGGGGGAGAAGCGGTAATGACTTCCAGCAGTCACAGCAGCGGCACCGATCGTCTGGCGGAAGCAGCTGCAGGAGTGCAAGCTGATATTATTGTAAATGTTCAGGGCGATGAACCTTTGATTAAACCGGAAATGATTGCTCAGGCTGTCACTCTGCTGCAGCAGGATAAAGAAATCAAAATGGCCACCCTGGCAGCCCCTGCCGGCCCTGAGATTGCCAGAGATCCTGACCGGGTTAAGGTGGTGCTGGATCAGCAGAACCGGGCCCTCTATTTCTCCCGGACAGCAATACCTGCCGTTCGGGGGGATAACTGTCAGCGGGAATCCGGTTCAGGCGAGCAGCCTGAATTTCTCCAGCACATTGGCCTCTATGTTTATCAGAGAGAATTTCTTATGACCTTTTCCGGTCTTCAGCCAACCCCACTGGAGAAGCGCGAATCTCTTGAGCAGCTTAGGGCTCTGGAAAATGGTTATAAAATTGGGGTTGGCATCTGCCGGCATCATGGGCCGGGAGTTGATCGACCGGAAGATATTGCTTCAGTTGAAGAGATAATTTTTCAAGAAGAGAAAGGCGGGTAATCCTGATTTGCTGTTGCTGTTAAGGTTTAAAGCTCTATAGAGAAATTTAAGGATAAGAAAGGGGGAAAGCTCCCGAATAGACAGGGAGCATAGTAATGGCAACCAGCATTCGATTAAATGATGAGATTGTTTTTGGCAGTCCGGAACAGCCCTTTGTACTGCTGGCTGGACCCTGTGTACTTGAGAGCAGGGAAATTGCACTGCAAACTGCCAGTCACCTTAAGGAGATAACTGAATCTCTAGCTATACCCTATGTCTTTAAATCCTCCTATGATAAAGCCAACCGGTCTTCCGTTCACTCCTTTCGGGGACCCGGTCTGGACAGTGGTCTTCATATTCTTGAGGATGTAAAACAAAAAGTTGGAGTCCCGGTGCTGTCAGATGTCCACACCGTTGAGGAGGCTGAGGCCGCCGGAGAAGTACTTGATGTTATGCAGATACCGGCCTTTCTTTCCCGGCAGACTGATCTGGTGGTGGCGGTGGGAAATACCGGCAAAGTAGTTAATGTTAAGAAGGGGCAGTTTCTGGCCCCCTGGGATATAGAACAGGTGGTTGAAAAAATTGAAACCACCGGCAATCGCAAAATTTTACTGACCGAGAGGGGAGTAAGTTTTGGTTATAACAATCTGGTGGTGGATATGCGTTCGCTAGTCCGGATGAAGGAGACAGGCTATCCCGTGGTTTTTGACGTCACTCACAGTGTCCAGCTTCCGGGAGGACAGGGAGACAGATCCGGGGGAGAGAAGAAATATGTTCGACCGCTGGCCCGGGCTGCAGCAGCACTGGGCATCTCGGCTCTCTTTATTGAAACCCATCCCCGCCCGGAGGAGGCGCTCAGTGATAGTGCTACCATGGTTCCACTGAATAAAATGGAGGTTCTCTTGAGAGAAGTTAAAGAGTTTGATACACTTCAGCGCCGGGGTGGTGTCAGAAGTGAAACATGATCAGAAGCTGAAGCAGGCTCTGAATAGATCCCGAGAGGTGCTCAGGGTTGAAGCCCGGGCAGTAAACAGGCTGGCAGATGCGGTTAATGGGGAATTTCTCAGGGCTTTAAAGCTTATTGATAAGGTCAGAGGCCGGGTGCTGCTGACCGGTGTGGGCAAATCCGGTTTAATTGCCCGGAAAATTGCTGCCACTTTTTCCAGTACCGGAACTCCTTCTTATTTTGTCCATGCTGGAGAAGCGCTTCACGGTGACCTGGGCATGGTTACCGGAGATGATATCATTCTGGCTGTTTCCACCAGTGGTGAAACCAGAGAAATCATGAGCCTGATACCGGCAGTCAAACGCATTGGTGCTGATCTTATTTTAATAACCTCCAGTCCAGAATCCTCTCTGGCAGAACAGGCTGATCTAGTTCTTGATACCCTGGTAGAAGGGGAAGCCTGCCCTCTGGGGCTGGCTCCTACGACCAGCACAACTGCTGCCCTGGCTCTGGGTGATGCCCTGGCCATGGCTTTAACAAGTCTTAAGGGTTTGACTGAAGAGGATTTTGCTCTCTTTCATCCCGGAGGCTCTCTGGGCAGGAAACTATTAACCACAGTGGAGAATGTGCTTGAGATCAGAAAACAGAACCCTCAGGTTAAGCAGTCTGACACCATCCAGCAAGCCCTTTTTGTTATGACTGAAAGTAGAATGGGTTCAACTTCAGTGGTTGATCAAGAGGGTAGATTAACCGGCATTATAACTGATGGAGATATCAGAAGAGCAGCGGGAAAACAGGAAGAGAGCCTGGCTAACAAAATAGTAAATGAGGTAATGACCGATAATCCCAGCAAAGTAAAGCCTGATCTTCTGGCAGCTGAGGCTCTAAAACTTATGGAAGAACGAGAAATAAATCATCTGCCCGTCGTTGATGAAAATAACAGACCGCTGGGCATGGTCAACTTCCAGGATCTTCTGCGGGCTCGGGTCTGGTAATTAGACAGGAAGTTTAAAAGCTGAAGAAAAGAAGAGTTTAAAAGGGCTGTGAACTATATGAAATTATTATATTTATTTTATAATATTTTACTGATCCCGGTATTAGTTTTTGCAGTCCTTCCCTATTTTTTATATCTGCTGATCAAGGGGAGGGGCAGTGAGATACCTGATAGATTGGGGTTTCTTGCTACTCGTGATTTTAAAAAAGCTCAAGGGAGAAAAGTGATCTGGTTGCAGGCTGCCTCGGTGGGCGAGGTCAGGGTAGCCAGTCAGGTTATTGACTGGTATAGCAACAGAGATGATGAATATTTTTTTCTGCTAACTGTTATGACTCCCCAGGGTCGAAAGCTGGCCCGGAAAGAAGTAAGTCGAGCTGACCTGATTTCTTATTTACCACTTGACTGGGGACCTTTTCTTTTCATTTTTATAAAAAAACTTAAACCTGATTTGCTGTTATTAATTGAAACTGAGCTCTGGCCGGCATTAATAAAGGAATCCTGCCGGCAGAAGGTGCCTGTTGCTGTTATTAATGGTAGGATTAGTCGTGATAGCTTTGATAGATATAAGCTTTTCAGTTTCTTTTTCAGCCCTTTTCTGTATATGGTTGAAGCTTTTCATATGCAAAGTCCCCTTGACCGGAAAAGAATTATAGAAATGGGGGCTCCTTCTTCCCGGGTTTTTTTGTCTGGAAATATCAAGCTGGCTGAAGTGCTGCAGGATGCAAATAATAAAAATTATTCTGATAAAGTCGAGAGCGGCAATAACTCCAGCTTGTTTGAGGTTGAAGGGCAGAGAAAGGTAATAGTAGCTGGCAGTACTCATCCTCCAGAAGAAGAGAAACTTCTGGAGATATTTAATTCACTTAGGTCTGATTTTCCCGAACTGTTACTGATTTTGGCTCCCAGACATATAGAGAGACGGGAAGAAATTAAATTTATTCTGAAACAAAGTGATCTTAGTTTTCAACAAAGAAGTTCCGGTACTTCGATGATTTCCAAAGATGCCTCTGTTTTCTTGTTAGATACCCTGGGAGAACTTCGAGAAGTTTACAGGCTGGCTGATTTGGTTTTTTTAGGTGGTACACTTTCTCCGGTTGGCGGCCATAATTTTTTAGAGCCACTGGCCCAGCAGGTACCGGTTATTACCGGACCACAGGTCGACAATATTAAAAGTTTGCTAACTAATTTTCAGGATTCCGGGGCAGTTATTACATTAAAAAACACAAGTAAAGTCGAAGAAAAATGCCGGGAATTGCTGAGGGATAAGAATCGATCCACAAAGCTGGGAAGCCAGGGGTATGAACTGCTGGTAAAAAAATCGGAGTCAGCTCTGGAACAGCTTGAATTGGTTGAAAATTTGCTGCTGCTGGGTCCTGCCAGCCGCAGGGTCTTGTTTGTTCGTCTCAGCGCTATCGGTGATGTAATTCATACCCTGCCCGCGGTTAACTGGCTGGCAAAGCTCAGACCGGAATATGAAATCCACTGGCTGGTTGAGCCGCTGGCAGCACCTTTAGTGGAGATTGATCAATATATTGACAGGGTCCACGTGCTGCCCAAATATCGCTGGAGGGGAGAAGAGCGCATAAAGGGACTGGAGCTTATCCGGGACATCAGGATTTATTTTTCCCGATTGGCTGAGGAGAATTTCGACTTCAGCCTGGATTTTCACGGCCTTTTTAAAAGTTCGCTGGCAGCCTTTTTGAGCAGGCCCGGGATTCGATATGGGCCTGAATCCGGAAGGGAGGGGAGCAGACTATTTTACCATCGCCTGATAACCGAAAATCCTGGGGGAGAGCATGAATATTACATCCGGGAGAAAAAAGCTGCTGGAAGAGATTCCGAAGCTGACGGGGCTTTTAAAAGCACCAGCCACAGAATTTTTACAAATCTTAGTTTGATGGCTTCCCTTCTGGGCAGAAAACTTCCAGATCATTTAGAAATTGATTATGGTTTCAGCCTGCCTGAAAGCTGGAAAAGGAATATTAATCAGGAACTTAGAAGTTTTTTGCATAAGCATGATGAGCTCCCTCTTATTGTGGTTCATCCTTTTACCAGCTGGCCAAGTAAAAACTGGCCTGCTGTTAAATATCGTCGCCTGATCAGTCTTCTGGCAGACTGGCCAGTTAAAATTGTAATCAGTGGGTCTGAAGATGAAAGAAAAAGATTGAGGAAAGTTAAACCCGAGGCCAGCAACAAAACAATAATAGCAGCTGGTAGACTTGATTTGCCAGAGCTTTATGGCCTGCTATTAAGTTCTGAAGTTTTCCTGGGAGGAGATACCGGTCCCCTGCATTTGGCAGCGGCAGCTGGAACGAAGGTTGCAGCTATTATGGGGCCAACAAATCCTGAAACTCATGGCCCCTATACACCAAACCATAAGATTTTGCGGAAAGAAGAACTTATTTGTCTGAACTGCTGGGAGAAAGAATGCCCCTATGGCCATCATAAATGCATGGAAGATCTGACAGTACAGGAAGTTTTAACAGGATTAAAAATGCTAATAAAAAATAATTTTATATAATATAGCTGGTTAAGCTGCTGTGACTTTTGGATTTCAAGTTTTTTAGCTGTTTCCCCCATTTTTATAAGTATTACCAGTGATAACTAACAAATTTAGCACTTAAGTAACCCACAGCTGCTCCTGCAAGCACATCACTGGTCCAGTGATTATCAAGATAAATTCTTGAAATACCAACAAGAACAGCCAGCGAGTAGGAGAGAAATTTGTAATCCTCGCAAGTTTCTCCTATACTTGCTGCAAGAGCAAAGGTAGCTGATGTATGCCCGGATGGCATAGAATGATAGCTGCTATTTAAATTTAAAGGTTTAAAGTTTAATGGGTCTGGCTTTTCAACTGAAGGGCGCTGCCTCCCAATTAATAATTTAAGAAAATTTGTTGAAACTGAAGCAACAATTTGAGTTTTTATAGCATGATTTTGTAGTTTTGAATTAGGGATTGATGTAGCAATAGAACCAGTAAATAGTCCATCACCTAATTTGGTGGCTGACTCCATAAAATAATCTAGGATAGAATTTCTATTTTGTTGAACATTTTCCCGGGTTAGTAACATCAGGGCTCTAACAGAAAAACCCTGGCTAATAAGAAGTAGTAATGCAATTATAATAATTAACAGTATTATAAAAGATTTTTTTGCTAATGTTAATCACATCCTCAGGGATTTTAGTTATTGTTCTAGAAAAATTTTACCAAATCCTTTAATAATAGTTTAACACTTTAAAAGAACCAAATATTCAAAGAATAATATACAGATAAGGTTAACTATTAGCATAACATTTTTTTAATATTTGTCGAGTAATTTTAATATTTGTCGAGTAAGAAATAGATATTTTTTAATCTGGCACTAATGGTTATTCTATGTGTCTAAAATACCTTGCAAACTGGATTTTGTTTAATCAGAAACTATGTAATCAAGATATTATTTGCAATTAAGAAAAATTACTGGTTAAATTTAATCTTATTATTTGTTAAATCTACCAGGTTGAGAAGCAGTTTTCTGGCTACTGTGGAAAAAAGGGTGATTAAAATACTTTCTCGAAGGTTTGAAGAAGCAGACAGATTTCTAATTATAAATTTACTATATTTAGGGGATCTGATTTTTTCTCTACCTCTTCTGGCTGAAATCAAAAAACAGCGGCCTGGGTTAAAGCTGGACATTATCGCTAACAGTAATTTTACCGGTCTGATAAAAGGGGCAAAATTTCTTGATGCCGTTTACTCCTTTGATAAGAGGAATTCCCTGTTAGAATCACTGCAATTTGCACGAAAAATAAGAGAAAAAAACTATCCTGTAAGTTTGAATATTCATGGCAGTTGGCGCAGTTCCCTGCTTCAGTTCCTATCTTGTAGGGATTACCGAGCGGGGTACAGCCGGTTCGGTCAGAAATTTTTTTTGGATTACAGCCGAAAGTGGCAGCCTGGAGACCGGCATATGGCAGACTATTATCTGGAATGGATTGATTTTCTAGACCTTGAAATTCCTGACCATCCGGAACTTCCAGAAGTTGAAATTCCCGTCCAGGCCCTGGAAAAGCTCGCTGACAAACTAAAAAATGCAGGTTTCTGGATTGAAAATAGAAGTCAGCCAGGAAGATATGTTGTGCTCAATTCCGGGGGGAGCTGGGAAAGTAAACGCTGGCCTTCTGATAACTTTGTTAGGCTGGTCAGGCTGTTTTTGGAGAATACCAGTTATAATATTGTTCTCAGTGGCAGCAGTGCCGACCGGGCTAGAAATGAAAGAATCAGAGCAGGAATTAGAGCAAAATTAAGGAATAAAGAGAGTAATAGGGTCTGGAATGCAGCCGGCAGGACAACCATTCCAGAGCTGCTGGTTCTGGTTTCTCGGGCCGAGCTTGTGGTAAGCGGTGATACTGGGCCGGCTCATGTGGCAGCTCTGGCAGGTACACGGGTTATATCATTATTCGGTCCTTCCGATGAAATTATGTACAGGCCCTATAACTTTAATCAAAGCAGAGTTATAAAGCATGAAGAATTGTCCTGTCGTCCCTGTGGAGAGAAAAGTTGTCCGCTTGGACATCATCGCTGTTTGCGGGAAATTTCTCCAGCCAGGGTCTGGTCAGCAATTAAAGATCTAGTAGGTCTGGGGTTATAGCATGGGGAACAATAAAGTTAAAAGTTATAAAACTATTTTTCGAAATAATTGTTCAGCTGAACTTATTGATATAATTTACAGGATTATTGCCAGTGATTTCTCTCAGGGAAACATACAGCTTATAAAAAGTAATAAAGGACATGAGGTTTATCGCTGGAAGTTTAATAATGAGCTATTCTACTTGAAAAATTATAATTATCAAACCTGGAGAAAGAAATTAAAAAATATATTTCGACCGGTGAGGGCAAAGAAGATTATAAGGTATCATAAAAAATTGCTCCAGGCCGATATAAAAAATCTACCTGTATTGTGTGCAGTAGATTATTCTGGAGGTTAGAATTTTGATATACCTGGAATGCATTAAGAGAATAAGAGTCAAAAGTAGATTTTCTTCTGGACTGCTGTTCCTGCTATTCTTCCTTTGCTGGTTTTTGTTGATAAATTATGTCACCGGAAATCTGGCAGCAGCTCAACCGGTGCAACAGGAAGAATTTCGGATTTCCGGGGAGCAGTACCTGAAAAATTTTTATCTGATCCCGGCCGGGGCTGTCGGAGAAATCGTCAGAGCTGAAGAAACTTTCTTACAGCAGAAGTTCTTAGCCGGGGGTCTTATTCTTACCGGTCTTGCTTTTGATCAGAAAATAAGAGAATATTTTCAGGGGGAAATATATCGAGGGAGCGGTCCTCTGTCCAGCTTTCTTTATAATATTGGAACCTTTGAATATGCTGTTCCTGGTTTTGCTGTCCTCTATACCTGCAGCAGGCTGGCAGAAGATACCTATCTGGAAAACACTCTCCTTTATTCAACTCAGTCTTTAATTTTAACTTCGGTTTTTACTGAAGTTGTGAAATATATTGTCCGAAGAGAACGCCCCAGGAACAGTCCCGAAGATCCTCTGGTTCGGGGAGAGGGTGACTCCTTTTTTTCAGGTCATGCTTCAGCTGCCTGGGCGGTTTTAACTTCGGTAGCAGTGAGGTATCCTGAACTTAAAATACCGGCCTACAGCCTGGCCGGAGCGGTATCCACAGCAAGGATTTATGAGGATGCTCACTGGTTTAGCGATGTTCTGGCGGGTTCCCTGGCTGGATATGGGATAGCCCGCCTTACCGGAAAGTTTTACCGGCCTGACAACAGCATTGCCATCAAACCTCTGGTGGAAACTTCAGCTGTGGGATTGTCGATTGCCGGAGAATTTTAGCAGTCAGGAATAAAAATCAGTCAGGATATGTAATATTTAATCATACTCGCTAATTTATAGAGGTGGACTCGGTGAAATTAAGCAAGGAATTTTTTCAGCAGAATGCCCTGACTTTAGCCCCCCGACTTCTGGGCAAAAAACTCATCAGGGAAAGAGAGGGAGAGAGGCTAATATGCCGGATTGTTGAGGTCGAGGCCTATGTAGGTCCTGAAGATAAAGGCTGTCATGCCTATCAAAACAAAAGGACAGAACGGACTGAGGTTATGTTCTGGCCCGGG
>PWHA01000208.1 GCA_003554685.1 Halanaerobiaceae bacterium | reverse complement strand
TACAAAAAGCCCCGACCATTTAAATGGTCGGGGCTTTACTGTCAGCTGCTATATATTAATGTTTTTATTTACAATTATATTGCAACAACATTAATGGCCTTAGGGCCGCGGTCAGCTTCTTCGATTTCAAATTCAACGGCCTGGTCTTCACTCAGGCTTTTGAATCCGTCAGCTTGAATTTCAGAAAAGTGAACAAAAACATCGTCTCCAGTTTCTCTTTCAATAAAGCCAAAACCTTTTTGATCATTAAACCACTTAACATTACCACTGTAAATCATTTAAAATTATTCCTCCTAATTTGCTTTGGGTAACTTGCTAGATTTTTTTCTACCCAACAGATGTAACTATAACACGGCAGCAGCGGTAAGTCAAATAATTTTTTTGAAAAATAGGGTAAAAAAGTGTTTGACGTTACCAATTCAGTATGTTATGCTGTTCAAAGTGTAAAAAATGAGCCGTTAATTTAGTTCACAACTGTGTTACAGAACACTGAAACTCCGCTCCCTGATTCGGGAAGTTTTATTTCTGCAACTTCCCAAGGAGCGGAGTTTTTATGTGCCTGCATTTTTGCACTGCAGGTAATATTCAAGAAATTTTGAGGTGATACAATGGAAAAGAAAAGATTATTTTTACGTGTTAGTATGGTTTTGACCGGAGTTTTTCTGATCAGTCTGGGAGTTTATTTATTTGTTAACTCCCGTCTGGGCTCAGATCCCTTCACGGTTATGCTGCAGGGAGCATCCCAAACACTAGGATTTTCATTGGGTGGTTTAAATATAGCTGTTAAAATAGCGATTTTGTTGCCCCTTTATTTGCTGACCAAAGCTAAATTTGGCCTGGGCACTATTGTAAATGCAGTTTTTCTGGGATTATTTCTGGAGATGTTTTATTTTATCTTTGGTTCTCTGGAACCGGAGTTTATTTTACTGCAGCTTACTATGCTGGCCGGGGCAATCCTGACCATCGGCAGCGGAATAGCTCTTTATGTCTCGGCTGGAATGGGTGAAGGAGCGCTGGAATCTCTGATGATATTCTGCAAGAGAAAGTCGAATTTTTCTCTGAAGCTGGTTAAAGTTGGACTGGATGTTTCCTTCGGGGTTATTGGATTGCTGCTGGGAGGCACCATAGGAGTAGGTACGGTGGTGGGAGCACTTTCCATAGGTCCGGTAACACAATATATGTTTCGACAGGTAAATCATCTGACAGGACTAAAATATTGAGGATGAGCCCTTCAACCTGGCCCATCCTCAGTAATTTTGCATCTAAATAGTTTTTGATAATAATTCAGTTTTGTGACAATCTAGTTTTCAGTTTCTAGCTTCCCTGTTTTTGCAGTCTTCTCTGGTTGCCCAGTTGTTCTTGCAAAAATTCTCCCCCTTCACCTTCAGCCAGTTCCTTCCTCTCGTTCAACCGCTGATTTTTTTCCAGAGCCCTATTTTCCTGGTACTGGCGCTCTCTTGCCAGGGACTCACCATTACATATACCGCAGTTTACACCCGGACCTCGTTCACTCACCTGAAACTGTCTGGAATTTTCAACAGGCTCTCTGCCGGCTGCCATTGAGGTCAGGGCCAGAGCCATTACCAAAACAAGAATCAGGATCGGGATCAGTTTCCTTCTCTTCATCATTCCACCCCCTTTTTCACCTTTTTTGCATCTTTTTTACATCTGAATCAAGTATAAAATAAAATTATAAAGAGAATATGAATTAATTGAAGTTGGTTAACTTATTTATCTATGATTAACTTTCAGACCATCGAAGAGCTCCGGAAAATTGTCATAAATGAGAAATACCAGGAATATTCCAGCAGCCGGTCTGAAGTTACCTGATTTTAGGAGTTTTGCTTCAAATATTTTCGATAATAACCACCAATAATGATAAAATGTTTTTCTTCCTCTCATAGTTTTCTCATATTCATCACTTATCTTGTTAGGTGAGAGTCAAGCATCACAGAACAACATATCAAGCAATGAGCTCAATTCTAACTCTCAAATATTTTCCAGGAGGTATAAAATTTATGAGAATCAGAAAATTGATAGCTGTTGTTGTTGGTCTGGCTCTGGCCCTAACTCTGGTAAGTGGAACGGCAGCTGCTGACACAATCGATGCCGGCGTTGTTGAGCTGCAGCTGGTGGTTCAGCAGCATCCGGAAGCTATGGATTATCAGGCAGGCCTTCAGGAGGAAATGATGGGACTTCAGCAGGAATTTGAAGAAGCAACAGCCGACCTGGATCCCGAGGATGACGCAGAAGAGATGCAGCAGGTCCAGCAGGAATTCCAGGAAAAAGCCATGGCTATAGAGGAAGGCGCAGAAGAAGGCCTGATGGATATTCTTGAACCTGATTTTGAAGAATTCATGGAAGAAGAAGGTTATGACATGATAGTTGCTGAAGGCGCTGTTGTAGCATCAACAGCAGACGTAAATGAAGAAAATGTTACCGAGGAGTTTTTAGAATTTATCAATGGAGAAGCGCCCCAGATGGAACTGGAACTGGATGAAGAGGATGATCTGTAAAAATATCCAGGCTGGAATATAATCATATAAATTAAGAGAGTAAGATTAAGAGAGCAAGAGCAAAGATAAGCCCCGGCCGTTTTATTTCAGCGGCCGGGGTTATTTTTTTTGTTTTTTTGTTGAGTTGTTCTCTTGAAAGTTAAGATAACAGGTAATTTAAAACCCGGGATGATTTGCAATTGAGGATTTGTAATTGGAAATATTTATTCATATAATCCACTTACAGTTAACAAAAAATCTTTAAAGAAAGAGGTGATCTTTATGCTGATAGACTTTGCTATCAGCCATAGCCCTGATGACCTTTGAGTCCATCAGAAGCATTGGAGTCAGCCTGTTTGCCTCGGCCGGGATAGCCAGTATTATTATCGGTTTTTCTGCCCAGAAACTGATTGCCTCAATAATTGCCGGCATTCAGCTGGCAGTTGCCCAGCCGATAAGAATTGATGATGTTGTTATCGTGGAAGGAGAATGGGGCTGGATAGAGGAGATTAACCTGACCTATGTGGTGGTTAAAGTCTGGGATCAGCGGCGTCTGGTGGTTCCCACCACCTATTTTATTGAAAATACCTTTCAAAACTGGACCCGCAAATCTGCCTTTATCCTGGGCACAGTATTCCTCTATACTGATTACACAGTTCCTATTGATGCCATTCGGGAAGAGCTGGATCGTCTGCTGGAGGATAATGACCTCTGGGATAACAGGGTTAAGGTGGTTCAGGTGACGGATGCCCGTGAAAAAACCATGGAAATTCGCATTCTGGTTAGTGCCAAGGATTCGCCTACTGCCTGGGAGTTAAGGGTGTTTTTGCGGGAGCAGCTTATAAAATTCATTTAGGAAAATTATCCTGAAAGTCTGCCCAAAACCCGGGTGGAATTTCATGAAAAGGTTAAAGATATTACAGCCAGTTAGAATGAAAGTTTAGCAGTATTACCTTGAAAATACGCTGTAATATTTTCATCTATTGTTGTGCTCCGAAGAGGCATGCGGATTTATCTAAAAAATTGCAGGAAAAAAAGCAGTGCTGTTGAAGAATGCTGGAGGACAGTTAAATTAAAGCAGAAGCTCTCTATGCAAGTAAAGAACTGCAGAAAAAGAGACTGCAGGAGAAATATTTGAAAGCAGAGACTGTGGATAATCTGCTGTTTTATTAAAATTCACCTGAAAGGGGCTCATCAATTTATGTCGGATATATTGATTAAGAATGCCAGAATTGTTGATGGTACAGGTTCACCCTGGTTTGCCGGGAGCATAATTGTAAGCGGAGATAAAATAGAAGAAATCATACCCGGTCAGCTAACCGGAGAAAGAAACAATAAGCAGCTAAATGAGAAAAAATTTGACCGGGTGATTGAGGCTGACAGCCGGGTTTTAGCTCCGGGATTTATTGATATTCATACCCACTCGGATTTGAAACTGCTAACCGATGGCCGGGCTGCCAGCAAGATCAGTCAGGGAGTGACCACCGAGGTGATAGGCAACTGCGGTTATTCTCCTGCTCCCGTTACAGAGGCCGGGAGAGAAATGCTGGAGGAAGAGCTGGCCGATTATAACCTGGAACTGAGCTGGGAAAGCTATCCGGAATTTTTAGATCAGCTGGAAAAATGTGATCTTGCTGTTAACGTGGTTCCCCTGATCGGCCAGGGAGCCCTGCGGAAGGCAGTGGCTGGTTATGAAGATCGACCGCTTACGGCTGAAGAGCTGAACCGGGCCGGAGAACTGACTGCTGCAGCTCTGGAGGCTGGAGCTCGGGGTTTGTCGACCGGGCTGATCTACCCACCCTCCAGTTATAGCAGCACTGAAGAATTAATCGAGCTTTCTCGAATAGTTGCAGATCACGGGGGGATCTACACCAGTCACCTGCGGGAGGAAGGCTGCGGTCTAATATCAGCGGTCGGGGAAGCAGTCAGAATTGGCCGGGAAGCCGGTTTGCCGGTACATATTTCCCATCATAAAGTATCAGATCGGGAGTGCTGGGGTCTGGTAGCCGGTTCTCTCAGAATCCTGGAAACGGCCCGGGAGCGGGGTCAGGATATCACCTGCGATGTCTATCCCTATACCGCGACCAGCACTGGCCTGCCAGCGTTGTTGCCGGACTGGGCCCATGAAGGTGGCAGGCCTAAACTGCTGGAGAGAATAAAAAACCAGCCTGATAGAAACAGGCTGCTGGACAGCCTGGAGGAGGTTGGAGAGAACCGGGGCTGGCATTCGATTATTGTCTCCAGCCTTCCCGGAGACCGCTATACCCACCTGGAAGGCAGCAGGATATCAGAGATTGCCGAAAGCTGGAACATCTCCGGTTCAGAAGCGGTTTTAAAAATCCTTCAGGATCAGGAACTTCGGGCCGGCATGATCGGTTTTGCTATGTGTGAGCAGGATCTTGCGACGGTGCTGACCAGTAGATTGAGTCTGATTGGCTCTGACGGCAGTGCCCTGGCAGCAGAGGGGATACTGGCTCAGGGCAAACCCCATCCCCGAAATTTCGGAACCTTTCCCCGGGTGCTGGGTCGTTATGTTAGAGAAAGAGGTGTATTAAAGCTGGAAGAGGCTGTCCATAAGATGACCGGCAAGACTGCCACTCGTTTGGGACTCTTTGACCGGGGTCTGATCCGCCCCGGCCTGGCTGCCGACCTGGTGCTTTTTGATCCCGATGAGGTGCAGGATAAAGCCACCTTTACAGAGCCTCATCAGTACCCGGATGGCATCCATGAAGTTCTGGTTGCCGGAGAACCGGTAATTAATGAGGGTGAGCAGCGGGAAGTTTTTCCGGGCAGGCTGCTGCGGCAAGAATAATTTTGCCTGTTTTGCTCAGGTAATTTTTTGGGGTAAACTCTTTTAAAATAAACCAGGATAGATTTCAAAGAATCTTTGTCTTATGTCTTATTATATATAGACAAACCAGCAGTACTTGGGGTCAAATTATTGAAACAGAATTGCAGGGGCCGGTTTATTTGCAGGGGGATAAGCAGCTGATCAGGCAGGCTATCCGAATTTTACTGGATAACAGTATTAAATATACTCCGCCCGGCAGTTAATTAGTTTAAGTTTATTTAACCTGAGACTAGCTTTTAACCTGAAACTAACTTAACATCCACCTAAAAAAATAACAGTAAATAATTAACTGGATATTTTCCAGGAGTGTACTGCAATTTGACTTCATTATTTTCAAATAAATTATGTAGCTGCACTTCTGCCAGAAAAAAATCAGAGTCGGCTTCAGTTTTGCACCCTTCTCCCTGTCCTGCGATCCCTTTCAGCTGATATATTCGGCGGCCCTGGATCTGGTTTATGGGGTCTGCTACGAACGATCTCATAGTATGTTTTATCCCATGATAATGCGCAACATGAGCAATGTTGTTGCTGTTGGCGTTACCATTCTCGCCGGGTTTATCCTGTGCAGAATTTTTTGGTTTTAACGATGGTAAAGAATGGTTTATAACTCATTATCTCTTCCAGAAAAACTAATGATCAACAATATAATCTTATGATTTAAATTTAAAAAAACAGGAAAATTAGTGCCTAATGGGATTATAATGGAGCTAATAACAATATTCAGATAAATCTGTCATGCAGGGTCTTGACTTTATTGCTTTAATTAGATATAATTCTATGTATTATTAGGTAGAATAATATTGAAAAAGCTCAAAAAATCTCGTTTTAAGATTAACATTTTAAATGGGGATTATTTTGAGCTTTACCAGCTTGGAGGAGGGATATTTTGAAAAGTAAATTTTTTCTAGGTCTTGTTATGATGGTAATGTTGGTAGTCCTGTTGGCCGGTGGAGTAGCAGCGGAAAG
>PWHA01000148.1 GCA_003554685.1 Halanaerobiaceae bacterium | reverse complement strand
GTGTTATCGGTCTGATGAAAACCCTGGCCCGGGAGCTGGGTCCGGAAATCAGAGTTAATGCCATTCTCCAGAGCGCTCATGAGACCGACAGGATCACTAACCTGATTGAATCCGGTCTGGAAAGCGGTAAATTTTCCAGCTATCAGGAGGGGTTGGACTTCTATGCTGCAGAAGTCCCGCTGAAGAGAATAGGACAGCCGGAAGAACTGGGCGATCTGGCAGCCTTTCTTTCCTCTCCCCGGTCTGGTTATCTTAACGGAGCAGCCATACCCCTGGATGGAGGCAGCAGCAGATCCAACCTTTAGTATTTTTCATAAATTTATTATGCATAGCATTATCAAGTTTTATAAACTGCCTAAAATCCTGACTTGATCTCAACCGGCAGGAGATGATTACTTTGGCTGGAACATATCTTTTAGTAACAGCATTTCTGGTGGGTCTTTCTGGGGCTATGGCCCCGGGACCTTTAACCGCCGTTACAATTGAGCATTCTTTAAAAAAAGGTTTCCTGGCCGGCCCCCTGGTGGCTCTAGGCCATATAATAATTGAGATAATGATAATCATCATGCTGGTTGCCGGTCTGAGCAGCTTTTTAGCTCGGGACAGCGTTGGCGGCCTTATCGGCCTGCTGGGTGGGCTGGTGCTGTTCTGGATGGGTTATAAAATGTTTACAGGTATATTTTCCGGCTCTCTCAGCCTGGAACAGGAAAAGCCTGATGATGTTTCCGGGAACAGTGGAAATTATTCCAGCGGTTTTTTTCGCAGTTCAATTGCTGCCGGAACAATTACTACCTTTGCCAATCCCTACTGGTTTATCTGGTGGGCAACTGTGGGAGCCGGCTACATTACCATCTCCCTGCGGCAGGGCACCCTCGGGGTTTTACTCTTTTCTCTGGGTCATATTGCTGCAGATCTGGGCTGGCTTAGTTTTATATCTTTTATTCTGGCGACAGGCAAGCAATATATCAGTGAAAATATTTATCGAGCTGTGATGGTTGTACTAGCCGTTTTTATAATTGGAATGGGAGTATATTTTATCTGGAGTGGCTTTAATATGTTCGGCCTCTTAGGCTGATGATTAAAAAGTTGGTGGTTTTCCAGCTGGAATTCAACATAAATAATCAGCAATGGTAAGCAATTTAACTTACTGGCTGACCAGCACAGACTGCGCAGCATAAAATCTCAGGAGGGATAATTTTGCCAAAAAAAAAGATGAAAAGCCGGGAAGAAATTCAGGAGTCCTTAAAATGGGATTTGACCAGGATTTTTCAGGATGAAAGCGAATATCAGGAAACTGTCACAGAGGTTAAAGATCTAACAGAGGAGCTGGTAAATCAGTACCGGGAGAGGCTGACCGACCCCGAAACTGTTCTGGACTGTCTGGCTGATTATGAGGAACTCATGATCAACTGTATTCATGCTTATAGTTATGCTTATCTGGCTTCTTCGGTTGACGAAACCAACCCTGAAAATCAGGAGCGGTTGATGAAGATGAGGATGTTATTTTCCGATATTTTAAGCAGAACATCCTTTATTGAAAGTGAAATCAAGGAACTGGATGATGAAATTATTGACCGGGCTGCTGAAGCAACTGAAGATTATCAGGTCTATCTTCAGGATCTCAAGAGAAGCAAAAAGCATAAACTTGAGCCCGAGGTTGAAAAGACCCTCTCAGCCCTTTCCCCGGTGCTGGATGCTCCCCGGACAATTTACAACAAATCCAAGCTGGCCGATCTGGACTTTGATAGTTTTCAGGTTGATGGAGAAGACTATCCCCTGAGCTTTGTGCTCTTTGAGAATGAATACCAGCTGGAGTCTGATACAGAGGTGAGAAGAAAGGCCTTTGCTGAATTTTCCAGGAGCCTAGCAGACTATCAGCACACCATGGCCACCACCTATAGCACCCAGGTCCAGAAGGAGAAGATAATGACCGGTCTCAGGAATCATGATAATATTTTCTCCTATCTGCTCTTTGATCAGAAGGTTGAACGTGAGCTCTATGACCGTCAGATTGATCTGATCATGAATGAGCTTGCTCCTCACATGCGGAAATACGCTCGGCTGCAGCAGCAGGCTTACGGTCTGGAGGAGATGACCTATGCCGACCTGAAAGTTCCCCTGGATCCGGAGTTTGAGCCGGAGGTCTCGATTGCAGAATCTAAGGAATATATAGCAGGGGCCCTCTCAATTCTCGGCGAGGAATATCTTGACCTGGTTATGAGTTCCTACGAGGAGCGCTGGGTTGATTTTGCCCAGAATAAGGGCAAATCCACCGGGGGATTTTGTTCCACCCCCTACGGTATTCATTCCTATATTCTGCTTTCCTGGACCGGGCTGATGAGTCAGGTTTACACCCTGGCCCATGAACTGGGGCATGCCGGTCACTTTATCCTCTCCCAGCAGCACAACAGCTCTTTCGAGGACCGGCCTTCGACCTATTTTGTGGAGGCTCCTTCGACCATTAATGAACTCTTTCTCACCAATTACCTGGTTGAGCAGCAGGATGACCCCCGCTTTCAGCGCTGGGCTCTGGCCACCATGGTGGGGAATACCTATTATCACAATTTTGTCACCCATCTGCTGGAGGCGGCCTATCAGCGGGAAGTCTATCAGTTAATCGATCAAGGAGAAAATGTTCATGCCCGAAAGCTGAATCAGCTGAAAAAGCAGGTGCTGGAAGATTTCTGGGGAGATGAGGTTACTATAAATGAAGAAGCTGAATTAACCTGGATGCGCCAGCCCCATTATTATATGGGGCTCTATCCCTACACTTACAGCGCCGGACTGACCGTGGCTACAGCGGTCAATCAGCGAATCAGAGAAGAGGGAGAACCTGCGGTAGAGGACTGGCTGGCCGTTTTAAAGGCTGGAGGCAGCAAAAAGCCTGTTGAGCTGGCTGAAATGGCCGGGGTTGATATCACTACTGAAAAGCCTCTCAGGGATGCCATTGCCTTTGTGGGAGAATCCATAGATAAAATTGAGAAATTGACAGCAGAAATCCAGTCTTAAAGCTTCTCAGGTATTATCAGATATTAATTGAAAAAACCATTCAGGTGCCGGGTATCCTGATTTTTTTGAGGTATCCGGCACCTCCGATTTTTGGGCTGAACGATTCTGGCAGCATTTTATGATAAAAAGCAGGTAAATATATCAAATAGCAGGCCAGGAAAAATCAATCAAAGTGAAATATAAGTCAAATCTAACTAGAAAATGACTCATTACCAAATAATATAAGGTATAATTAAAACAGGCAATAAAATATCGGGGGATAAATTACTGTTCGCTGCATTGCTGCATTTAAAAATTGCAAAATTCAAACATATAAATTTATTTAGCAATCTTTGCTAATAATATCCCATAAAAAAGCCCTGATATTGACTGGCATTAATTTTAATCTGCCAGCCAATAGTTGCCTTTAAATATCTGTGCCAGCTATTATTCAGTAAAAAAGAGTCAGGTAATATCATTGTGAGGTTTGAGTGAGGTGTGAACTGCAGGAGTCTATCAGTAACTCTAATTAACAAAAAATCAGGATTGGAGGGTAAAAGATGAAAAAATTAGTTTTTCTGACGGTTGCTTTATTGATTATTCTGGGATTAATGAGCGGGGCAGTATTTGCCGGGGAAGCGCTGGTAACAAGTACGATGGCAGTTGATTTGATATCAGTTCTGGACTGCCCAACTGTAGGATTTGCTCTGATCCATTATCTGGACAATGATGAAATTTATATCCAGATAGAAACCAACGCTCCGCCTGAAGCCATGGCCGGAGCAGTTTTTGAGTTTCGCTACGGAGAGGGCGAGGAACAGCAGACCCATAGATTCACCGTCAATGAACATGGTAGGGGCAGCCTGCTTGTTAAGACAGCTGCCCTGGCAGACCAGTATTTAAATGTCTGGATACTGGATGCTCCTGACTGGGCTTTAGAGATGTTTGCCGAGCATCCCAGACTGCTGGTAGAAGATGGCCACATGCATGCTCTGGAATCTGAAATAATGGTAGCTGGAGCTATGTAAGATAACTCTGAAGTAATGATAGAGGGGTCTATGTAAAAATAAACTCTGAAATAATGTTAGCGGGAGCTATGAAAAAATTAAGGTGGATAATTTCCTGATTATACCGGAAAATTATCTTTATCTTACAGATTAATAGCTGGTGCAATCCGGTCTCCTGAATCTCAGCTTCAGGAGGCCTTTGTTATTTCTCAGAAACTCCTGGCAGGAAAAATGCCTCCCTTCATTGATAATCCCTTTGCAGGCATGGTATAATCAACTAAACATTTTAATGTTTGAGATTTTTCTTTAAGTAAATCCCTCTGAATTTATGAGGTTACAATGAGGTTACAATAAAGTATTAAAATTCTACTGGGTATATTTTTAAGATAAACCGCCAGGATCCTTCGGAGCACAACAATAGATGAAAATAAAGCTGCATATTTTCAAGGTAAACCGCCATGCCCCCTTGGTTCACAACAATAGATGAAAATAAAACTGCATACTTTCAAGGCAAATAAATTATCAGGAGGGAAAACAGACTTGCAGAAAATAATTACCTTTCCCACCAAAACTAGAGAAGAGCTTCTGGATATCACAGCTGAGATTGAGCAGATTGTCAATAATGCCGGGATTGAGAACGGTCTGGCCAGCATTTATGTCCGGGGAGCCACTGCCGGCATCATGATCCAGGAAAGCTGGGATGACAGTGTTCAGAATGATGTAGTTAATCTGCTTCAGGACCTGATTCCCCGGGGTGTCTGGCAGCATGATAAAATTGACGGCAATGCTGATTCCCATCTCAAATCCGGACTGGTCGGTCCCGGAGAAACAATACCAATCAGGGATGGAGAACTGGCCCTCTCCACCTGGCAGAACATATTTCTCTGTGAATTCGACGGCCCCCGCAAAAGGCGGGAAATAGTGGTAACTCTGCTCAGCTGCTAAAGTAAAATATCCTCTCCGGCAGCTGCCAGCTTTATCTCTGCCCGGCAGTTTTCCTGAAGAAATTTTCGGCCGGTAAAACCGCTGCAGTGCAGGGGATAGATAATCCTTGTCCCGGTTGCAGCAAAATCCTGCCCGACTTCTCTGAGTTCCTCTTTTTCTTTTTTATAGAGATGAAACCCACCTGCTGCCGCCAGTACTGGTTTATTACTTAAAGATTTGATATGATTTAGAATCTTGATAATTCCGGCATGGCTGCAGCCGACCAGCACCACCAGCCCTCTGCTGGTTTCACAGACCAGGGAGTTCTCAATCCGGGCTTCTTTATGCTTGTTCTCACCGGGCAGCGTTCCCGTTAGCCAGAGCCCCTCGGTAATCTTTAGTGGTTTTTCTACCGGGATAAAGTTTTCAATTCTGGCTGGCCTTCCAGATACTTGATTTTTCATAGTTCTCTTTTCTTCCATCTTCTGCTGATAGGTTTTTTTGATTGCGGGATGACCGTAAACTTTGACAGCAGGATTGAGAGCTAATATTTTACCCAAACCTCCAAGGTGGTCATCATGGGAATGGCTGATAACCACCCCCTCAATCTGGGCCAGGTTAATGCCCATTCTCTCAGCATTTTGAGTGATCACCATCCCCTGACCGGTGTCAAAAACATACTGCTGACCGTCATATTTCAGCCAGAAGGAGAGACCATGTTCAGCCCTGATCCCGTCTCTGTAGACGGTATTATCGCTAAGTATTTTAATCTCCATCACTTTTCCTCCCGCGAAAATTATTACTGCTAAAATATTACTGCTATTATAACATTGAAAACAGAGAACAGAAAAATGAAACAGGCAGAATCTGTAATCAAAAAGCACTCAGGAGGTTCTAACATGACAAAGCAAAGCTATCTGATGGAAGAGATGTCCTGGCCCGAAGTTGAAACTGCCCTGGAAGAAGTGGAAGCGGCCATTATCCCGGTTGGTTCTCACGAGCAGCATGGTCCCCATCTGGCAGAAAGCTGTGACAGCGATCGGGCGGAGAAATTTGCCCGACTGCTGGCCGAAAGGCTCTATCCCAGGGTGCTAATAACTCCCACCGTTAATTTCGGAGTATCCCATCACCACCTGGATTTCCCCGGCACCATCAGCCTGACACCCGATACCTTTATCGCCCTGCTCTATGATATTGCCAGTTCTCTGCACCGGCACGGGCTGGATAAAATCATTATATTCAATGCCCACGGCGGTAATGATGCCCCCATTAAAGTCGCCATTGAGAAGATCAGAGAAGCCTTTCCGGTCAGGTTGGCTGCCTTTAAGCACTCTGACTTTATTGAAGATTTTATTGACAGCAAAGTGGAATCAGAAACCTACGGTCATGCCTGCGAGTATGAGGTCTCGGAGATGCTCTATCTGGCTCCAGAGAAGGT
>PWHA01000120.1 GCA_003554685.1 Halanaerobiaceae bacterium | reverse complement strand
TATATTACAGGGTTATTGTCTGTGTCAACGCATCCTGCAGCTTTAGATATTATTCTGTTATATATCGTTACTTACAAGCAGCAAGATGTCTCCAGCTTCAAAAAAATTTTTTTCGATTACTTATCGATTACTTATTGATAACTTTCCGATTACTTATTGATTATTTATCGGTTTCTTCCAGATTAAATTCATGATTTCATAAACGGATTATAAAACAAAATATTGTTAAGATTTATTAATTATTGTATAATATTTATATGGCTCTACGGCCTAGCCCGACCCGGTTAAACCAGACTTATTCAGGCTGGTATTTTGCCGGCAGTAAATTCTTGAAATACAAGTTTGTATTGCTGGAGGCGAAGAGATTGAAAAATACTTTAACTTACCAGAGTTATGACTGGATCTGGATATTTTTTATCCTAGTCCTGATCCTGCATCTTTCTGGCAGTAATGTTCAGGCGCATATTCCCTTGGATACCGATGTGGTGGCCACAAGAGAGGAGCCGATAGTTGTTGAGGATCACAAAATTTCCTGGGCAGCTTACAGTCAGCTTACAGATGCAGAAGATGTCGAGTATTACCGTTTTACCGCGGAAGGGGGCGAGGAAATTTTTGCTGAAATGCTGGTTCCTGTTCTGGACCGCCTGGAAAACTTCACTCCTGATTTTGCCCTGATTGGACCCGGCCTGGAAAACGATTATGATGGCTTGAACCGGGAAGAAGTTGAAGCCAGGCTGGATATTCGGGAGGGCGAAGGAGTAATAGTCAGGGGCTATCATCAGGGAGAAAGTGAGGTATTCCGGGAACACTTCACTCAAACATCCTACTGGAGAAGGCAGGAGGATACCATTACTGCCCCGGAATCGGGAATATATCATCTGGCAGTTCTTTCCCGGGAGAAAGCCACCGGCAAATATGTTCTGGCCATAGGCCGGGAGGAAAAATGGGGTGCCCGGGATATTATCAGGATGCCAAAAATCTGGTGGGATGTGAGAATTTTTATGGAGCAGGAAAGTTCAACTTATGCCATGACTGCCCTGCTCGGTGCTGGTGCCCTATATCTCATTACCCGGCTCATCAAATAGTTCCGGTAGAAAATTTGTTTTGAAAATCACAGCTCCTCTCTGCCTTCATGCTTTATTATTCTCCGGCTGGATAGGTTGGTTTGCTTTTTAACCTATCTTTCATAAATAGCTGGGACTCTCTAGATTTTGAAGGTTACTTTGAAAATATGATGCTTTATTTTCATTTCTTGTTATGGCCATTAATGGCATGAAAACTTACCTTAATAAATTTATAACCATCCAGAAAAACTAAAATATGTTTTGGGAAAAGCATATCTAAAAAAGGAGCAGAGAAAAATGGAATATACTATTAATGAAAAGCCCGGCTTTGCTGTTGTTGGCAGGCAGATTTCTGTTTCGACTGTGGGCGGAAATCAGTTTCAGGAAATTCCGGAGTTCTGGCAGCAGGTTATGGAGGATGGCAGTTTTAAGCAGCTGGCAAAAGAGATGTCTGATCTGGGCGTGATGGGTATTACATTAGATTATGATGAAGAGGCGGAGTCTATTGATTATCTCATTGCCATTGAAAAACCGGCTAAAAATGATGCTTTTCAAGATCTGCCCAATCTAGTGGAAGCAGCGATTCCGGCCTCCACCTGGGCTGTTTTTACCGAAAAGGGCCCGGTATCCAGGATTTCCAGTATTTATCAGCAAATATATCAGGAATGGTTTCCCGCTGTAGATTTTGAGCATGCCGGCACTCCCGACCTGGAGATTTATAATATTGATCACAGCACCGGAGAAATAAGCAGTTTCGAAATCTGGATTCCGGTAAATTAGGCTGAATCTCACTAAAGAATTAGTTCGAACAGTCCAGAAAGCCTTTTGAAAATGAGGATGGCAGTAAAATGAAGAATTTAGCCCGAGCAGTAAAAATTATTGCAGCTGTCTGTTTGATCATTCTTATTTAAACACGAAAAATATCAGATAAGCTCAGATAAAAGTCGGGCAGGGGCAGTAGAGTCTGTTCTCATCACCGGGAAGAAATCATAGCAGACTGGAGGAGCTATCCGTTAATATAAATATACCCTGGTTTTTTCATAAGAAAATAATTAGAGTTTTTGGAGAAAAGGGCAGGAACTGGCTGGAGGAACTGCCTGAAATTATCTCCAGATGTGCCGAACGATGGCAGCTTCAGAACCTTACCCCCGTTGAAAATCTATCTTTTAACTATATCTGCACCTCCGATGCTACCAGCTATGGAAAAACGGTTCTCAAAGTTGGCGTTCCCCATTCTTATCTTTATCAGGAAATGGCAGCACTCAAATTTTTTCAGGGCAGAAATATCTGCCAATGTTTTGATTACGACAAAGAGCTGGGAGCAATGCTGCTGGAACAGATTATACCGGGAGATAATCTGCTTTTTCAGGAGGACAGTTACAGCTGGCTGGAAACTGCTGCTGAGCTGGCTTATAAACTTCCGGTGGAAATTGATATTTCCCTGCAGGGCAATACTAAAGGATCAAATTCTATAATTTCTCCAGTAAACCTCTCTGAATCTGATCGGAAAGAAGAGGAGAGTGCTTTAACTCCAGCTGTATTTCCTCATTATGCTGACTGGCTGAAGGGAGCTTTTTCCCGGGCTAGAAGGGAAAACAAAGTGGATGAAGAGCTGCTGGACTTTATTAAAAAAGCAGAATATTTTTTCCTTGAGCTGGAAGAGAGAAAGTACCAGCCCAGACTTCTCCACGGTGATCTCCACCACTGGAACATTCTGCGCTCTGAAAGCAGAGGCTGGCAGGCGATTGACCCCAAAGGAGTTATTGGCCAGCCGCTTCTGGAATCTGCCCGGTTTCTCGATAATCAAATAACTCTCACCGACAGCCTGGGAGATCATGCTGCTCTGGATGGGATGCTGGCAGTCTTCAGCAGGAAATTTTCCGCAGCCAAACTGCAGGTGGCAAAAAGCCTGTTTATCCTTTTAGTATTGAGTGCCTGCTGGTCTCACGAGAACCATTCACCCAAACTGTCCACCCTGCAGCATCGTCAGGATAAATGCAGATTTGTCGCCGATTATATTGAGCAAAAGTCCTGATACCATTGAAGTTTCATAGTTCTGAGTTGATATAACCGGTCGGAATATCATGAAAAAATTTTGGGATTAAGTAATATCGGGATAAACGCAATATCGGGATTAAGTAATATCGGGATTAATGCAATATATGAATAGCAGAGTTACCAGACAGGTAACAGCAGGTAACAGCAGATAACAGCTGGTAACAGCAGGTAACAGGGTCAAACCCTTATCTCACCTGGACAGACACAAAAAAATTTAAGTGGTAGTTATCAAAAAATTTGTAGTAGAACCGTCAGGATATCTAAAAATAAATCCAATAATTTTTGAGGTGGCAAAATGACTGAAAAAATATACTATCAGGATCCTTTTATAAAAAATTTCACTGCAGATATCATTTCTTTTCAGGAAAGGGAGGGCATCTATCACCTGCAGCTGGACAGAACAGCTTTTTATCCCGAAGGCGGAGGTCAGCCTGCTGATAGAGGTCTGATCGGTTCCAGCAGGGTTAAGCATGTTTATGAAGAAAGGGGTGAGGTTTTTCATGTGGTTGATAGGCTGCCGAAAGAAGAAAAGAAGGTAGAGTGTCAGCTGGACTGGCAGCGGCGCTTTGATTTTATGCAGCAGCATACCGGCCAGCATCTGCTTTCAGCGGTAGCGCTGGATTTATATGGAGCCCGGACTGTGGGTTTTCACCTGGGTGAGACTCATATCACCATTGATACCGATATTCCTCTGTCGGCGGGGGCTGTTGACCGCCTGGAAGAGGAAGTCAATCAGCTGATCTATCAGAACCGGCAGGTCATGGTAAAACATCCCTCCCCGGCAGAGCTGGAGAGACTGGATTTGCGGAAGAACCCCGAAGTAAGTGACAATATCAGAGTTATAAAAATTGCAGACATAGATCTCACACCCTGCGGCGGTACCCATCTTCAGGAGACCGGCCAGCTGGGTCTGATTTCGATTATTAATTTTGAAAATTATAAAGAGGGCAGTAGACTCACTTTTCTCTGTGGCAAAAGGGCTCTGAAAGATTACAGCCGTAAAAATAAAATTGTAGCGGAACTTCGGGATATCCTTTCGGTCAGCAACCGAAAGCTTGTTTCCGAAGCCGCCAGGCTGCAGCAGGAACTGTCCCATCGGGACAGCAGAATTTCCGAACTTCAGGATGGACTTCTGGATTATCAGGCGGAGAAGCTGCTGGAAAGTGCAGAAAAGCTGGAGGGCTGTAACATCATCTGTCAGCTTTTTCCGGCAGAATTATCCCGGTCAGTAGAAACAAAAAGGAACAGTAATCGGGGAATTTCCCCAGGGAGTATATCTCCGGATATAACTCAGCTTAAACAGCTGGCCGAAAAGCTAATCGGGAATGACAGCACCATAGTTATCTTTGGCCAGCAGGAGGCCGGAACGGCCCGCATGATTCTGGCCAGTTCAGAGGATATTCCCGGTCTGGATATGAATGAATTGATCAAAGAGGTGATGCCCCTGCTTAAGGGCGGTGGCGGCGGCCAGGAATATTTTGCCCAGGGCGGAGGCTCAAAGGTGGAAAACCTGCCTGAAACCCTGGAAGAAGCCTACCAGAAAATCACCAGCAGGCTGTAATTTCCTGCTTTTTTACTCTAACTTCCCACATTTTACAATTTAGTTTTTATCATAAAATTATATTAAAAGCATATACTGGTTTGCCCACAAAAAGGTTTGAGAATTTTTCTTGCTACAATATATAGTAGGTTGAAGATCAATTAAGTACAACATATAGTATGATTTTGTTTGTTAATTTGCAAAATAGACCTTTTTGTGGGCGAACCATATACTTATTAAAGCTAAAATAAACAGTAAATAAGAACATTTCTTAGTAAAACTTGAAATTATTTTTGAAATTTAGAAGTTATTTTTGAAATTTATCAGTAAGAATAGAAAAACTAAAACCCGATCTGGACCGGATTAGCCTGTAATTATTAAAGGATTAATCCAATTTATCTTTAATTAAATTAATAGAAACAAATTAGTGAAAATTTTTAAAATAAAAATTCATCAATTAGGAGAGCTAACATCAATATTCTAGGGTATATTTCTCTGGCTAATTTTCTTATAATTGTTAGCCTTGATTTACTGTGATTTTATTATAATACCTGGAAAGGAGTGGCTATAATTAACAATCTTAAAAACTTAATTTCGGGGGAAGAGGGAATTTCAGGCTGCTTAATTTTTTTATTAATAGTGGTTGGGCTGGCAGCTGCAGGAGTTGGCTTTTTGTATTTCCAGTTTTCAGGAATTTTGCAGCTGGGCAGTGAAACTATGGAGCAGGTTATTGCTGTAGTTGATGAAATTGAAAATCTTGAGGATCTCGAAGAAATTGATGATGTGGAAGATCTTGAAGATCTGGATGAAATCGAAAATATAGAAGAGATTGAAGCCCTGGCTGAGCTTGATATTGAGGAGATTAAAAGAATCAAGAATATTGCCCCTGTAGTCAGAAATATTTATGCCCGACTGCCCCGGGGAATCAAAGATTTTCTACAGGATAATGGCATTGAAGAGGATCCTAAACCTGAAGATGATAAATTAGCAGAGGAAGAAGAAATGGTAAAAACAGAACAGGATTTCTTACCTGAAAGCATAGAAATGCATCCTGATCTGCAATTTTCTGATTATCAGGACTTTAGAGATGTCCCCGGTATGCTTCTAGAAGAAATTGATGAGGAATATATTAATGAAGAAACTGTGGTCCTGAAATATGAAACTGATTTTCCTGAAATAGAAATTGCGGAGTTAAGAGAACTGGATGAAGTAACTGAAGAAATTACGGATGCAATGATTGAAGAGGAAAGAGAGCAGTTAACCTTCATTTATAATGTTCATCAAATTGCTGACTGGTATCAGGAAAATCTGCTGGCTGAAGGCTGGGAAATGCGGGAAGATAAAGAAGGAATAGCAGGTAAATTGTTTTATCAGCATGAAGAAGAGGGCTATTTTATCATAGCATCTCTGGAAGACTTTATTTACACGCCTTTAAAATAAATTTTTCCCTGCTTTTTTCCTGACTTCTGAAAAAGCTGTCAGCCTGAATTCAGGATTTATCAGGAATTAAAGCCTTTTCATGGTCCCCGATGAGATCCCCCCGCCCGGCCTTTTTCAGGGCCCGGTAAACCAATTGATAATTCCGCGGATATTTATACTGGAGCAGGGCCCGCTGCATTCTTTTTTCCTCCCGGCTTTTCGGGACATAAACCTTCTCCATGGTATCCGGATTGAGTTCAGTGTGGTACATAGTGGTTGATCT
>PWHA01000353.1 GCA_003554685.1 Halanaerobiaceae bacterium | reverse complement strand
TTTTTAACATGGTATTTGCCAAATAAGCAGGAGTTTTTTTGATAAGGGACTTTTAATGTGAAAAATTTTATTTGAAGGAAAAACAGGAATGCTCGACTTTAGCAAATAGATAATTGATATTTAGTATTTTATCACTTTCTTTTAAGTTCGAATAGCTCTTTAATACTTGCCTATTCGCATAATTTCCTGGTTGTTTGCCCTGTGAAGTAGTTAATATTTAGATTAGATGGATTTTATGGAACAGCAATTTTGAAGTGAAAGTGCATCGGTTAACTTCAATATTTTCATGTTTAAACCGGAGTGATGATTTAATAAAAATCGAAGGGTTTGTCGGAGCTGGGCAGAGGGAGTCAGTCAGGCGCTGATTATGAGCAAAATGATATGGCGAAAAAGAGGATAAATTATAGAAAATTGTCAGGGAACCCGGTACCGACCACGACTATATGAAGGTGAGGGTTATGATGGGGAATATGTCTCGAGAAAAAGAGAATGAACAGAGCGATCTGCTGGAATACTGTCCTGCTGCTCTGAACAGATTGTTGGTTGATATTGTGGATATGGTTATTGTGATTCTGGATGAGGATCTAAGAGTTCAGAAGTATAACAGGTATTTTGCTAATATGATAGCTCATCCCCAGGGAGAAATTGAAGGTTTAGCTTTTGATAAATTGCTGGAGCAGGATGGGGAGCTTAAGCTTCCCCTGCAGGGAGGAGAGAGGAGGCAAAACCTCAAGTTTAACCGGGAGAAAATTCGAAAGGAAAAACTGGCAGGATCTCCCTTCAGCTGTCAGATAATTAGAGAGGATGACTGGTATCTTCTGGCAGGCAGACCTCAGCTTCCCGAGAGAGAGGAGTATTTTGAAAAACTGACCAAACTTAATAATGAGCTGGTTAATAAAGCCAGGGAGCTGACCAAAAAAAATGTGGAGCTGGAAAAAGCCCGGTCCAGAATTGAAGAACTTTTAAGGACCGACGTTCTTACCGGAATTTCCAACCGCCGGGCCTTTATGGAGTTTTTCGAGAAAATCTTTTCTCTCTCCAGAAGGCATTCCTCTTCACTCTCGCTGGTTATGATTGATCTGGATAATTTTAAAGAAATAAACGATAGCTTTGGCCATCAAACCGGCGATAAAGTGCTGATAAAAACAGGTGAATTGCTGGCAGATAATGTCCGTCAGGAGGATATGGCTGCCAGAATAGGTGGAGATGAATTCAGCGTGTTACTGCCGGAGACCTCGCAGAAGGAAGCTGTTGATTTTGCCAGAAGGTTGAGAGTTAAAATTGAAGAGATAAAGCTGGAGGGGGTTTCCCACAGGCTGTCGGCCAGCTTTGGGGTGGCAGAACTGGGGGAAGAGGAATCCAGGAAGGAATTTATGCAGCGGGCAGATGAAAATTTATATAAAGCCAAGAATAGCGGCAAGGACGGGGTAGGAATCACCCCGGAGGATGAGCGGAAGGGTGAAATATAATGTCTCTGCTTCTTAATGTAACCGATAACAGAATAGAGGAAATGGCCGAGCGTATTTTTAAACTTCAGTTTGCCAGGGAGGATAAACTGGAGGATGAATATAATGATTACCGGAAATCGATGATGTTTCGGGATATTAAATACAATTTAAAGATTCTGGAGGTGGCAGTCCGGTATGATGCTGAAGATATTTTTCAGGACTATGCCCTCTGGCTCCTGAAGCTGCTTACCTCCCGCATGGAAGATCTTTCTTCCGGGCGGGTAAGAGAGCAGATGATCAGCCATTATCAAATTATGGCGGAGGTATTGAGGGAGGAGTTTGATTGGGATTATCAGGAGAAAGTGCAGGTTTATCTCGAGAATGCCATCAGGGTTACAAAAAAAGCCGAGCTTAAGGAGGAGCGTAAAGAAGAGCTTGAGGGGGAGCTTAAAGAAGAGCTTGAAAGTGAGCGCAAAGTAGAGCTTGAGGAGGATGTAGAAGAAGAGCCTGGAGAAGAGGTTGCTGGGGAGGTTTCCCGGATGGAATCTTCAGCATTTGCCGATTCGGAGGAGAGCGAGCTTAAGAGACTGCAGTTTCGATATCTCAATTCACTCTTGAGGGCTGATAAATATAAGGCCCGGCAGGTAATTGAAGAAGCTTTGAATCAAGATATTTCACTGGAGAAGATTTATCTGAAGGTTTTCCAGCAGTCTCTGATCAGAGCAGGTGAGCTCTGGCATTCTGGAGAAATAACCGTAGATGAAGAGCATTATGTAACCGGTATGATTCAGAATAATATGATGCAGCTCTGGCCCCGCATTTTTGCCGGGGAGAAGACCGGGCAGAAGCTTCTGGCCTGCACCATCGGCAATGAGCTCCATGAAATGGGAGTGCGCATTCTCTGTGATTTGATGGAACTCAGGGGCTGGAACAGCATTTATCTGGGAGCAGCTGTTCCCGTTGACAGCATCTTAAGCGCTTTAGCAAAACACAAACCCGATCTGGTAGCTCTTTCTGTGACCATGCCCTTTTACCTTGAGCAGTGCGAAGAAGCGGTAAGGCGGATTAAAGCCCGGAGCGAATTTGAGGATATCAGTATAGCAGTGGGAGGGCGGGCCTTTAGTCTTGCCCCTGATCTCCCCGATAAGTGGGGTGTGGATGTTATGGCTGCAAATGCCGGAGAGCTGGCTGAATGGGCGGAGGAAAATATATGAGGGCGGATAAGCTGGTAAAGAGCTGCCGACGGGAAATGCCAGGGGTGTTAAGATTGTCGGAAAAAACATATGAATGCTGAGAAGTTAGCCCGGGGAGCTCTCACCCTGACTGTGATTGCAATTTCTTTAATAATTTTTCGCGGCTCAATCAGTATTTTTAACAGCATAGTTATTCCCCTGGCGCTTTATATTATTCTTTATGATTTCAGCCCGGGAGAGTTCCTAACTACCTTTTTTGCGGCTTTCTTTCTGGTGGCTTTGTTTTTCAGCACCCAGGTTTTCTTTATGGTGAGCTATGGGCTGCTGGCTTTTTTGCTTTCAGCTTTTGCTGAAAGAGGAATATTCCTGCGGATAGTTATCCTAACTCTGGGGGCAGCATCCTCCTTCCTTATTGCTATCTGGATCACAGATTTGATCCTGGGCACAGCGATTCAGCGGGCTCTAACAGCTCTGGCAGGCGGCAGCCAGGCTGGCTTTTATCTGCTGGTTTTAGGAGAAGGGATAGCTGCAGGAGTGGTTTTAGCTGCTGTCAGCACTTGGCTGAAGAGAAGGCTGGCCGGGCGGTAAAAATTAGCATCATTTTCAGTAGATAACAGCTAAATTAAAGGCAGATATCTTGATAAGCCTCAGCTTATCTTCTGCCGGTTTCGGTGATGGTTTTCAGGTTAAATTTCTCTTTTGCCCCGGAAAACCCCTCTCAACTGATGTCCTTTCATTGCATATCTCCTGCCAGGTTCTTGCATCCCGGCTGTTTAGTTATATTTTCTTCATTTCTTGCAGGGAAAACAGGATTTGATGTTTAAGTTTACTAATAGCAGTCTTCACTCCTTTCTTTTTGTTGTTTTCCTGCCATTAGTTTCTAGATTTTTAAGGTGAAGTCCGCTTTTTATCCTTAAGATTGCCTTGAATTCTTAAGCTTTGTATTATGCAAAAGGCTTGCAATTTTAGGACAAAATAGTAGTCTTATAAAGCATTTACCAGAATGCCAGATAGAGAAAATGAATGTTTCTGGCAGTTAATCACGTTTTTTATGAGGGGGGGAACAGAATGGCTGAATATAGAAAGGAATTAAGGGAGGAGAAGGATTTACTTCATAAAATGCTTTCTTTGATTCCAGATATGATTTCTATTCATGATCCAGAGATGAATATTTTATACAGCAACTGGAATGGTTTTGCTTCAGTACCTGAACAAAAAAGGGCTTTAAATACAAAATGTTATAAAACCTATCGTGGTTATGATAGTATATGCCCTGACTGCAAGGCAAAAACTGTCTTAAAAACAAAAAAGCCTTTTCAAGAAAAAATAATACTGCCTGATGGCACCTGGGCAGATTTGAGGGTTTTTCCTGTCTTAGATAGTAATAAAAAAGTTGAGTTTTTTGTGGAATGGGTCAGAGATATTACCGATTTAAAACAAAAAGAAATAATTATCAAAAACTTACATGATGTGGCTCTCGAATTTGAGAAGCTTACAGATATAGAAGAAGTATGTAAAAGAACAGTTAAAGCTGCAGAAAGTATTTTGCAGCTTGAATTATGCAATATAGCTTTAGTAGAGGATGAAATGCTTATACCTAAAGCTCAAACTTCTGAAGCAAAACATGAAAAGATGGCTGTAACAGAGGGGATTGCAGGTAAAACTTATCGTGAAGGTGAAAGCATTATTGTCGATGATGTTCAAAATAATCCCGATGCCAATCCCGTCAAAAGTTTGTATAAATCAGCAATCAGTATACCAGTAGGTGATTATGGTGTTTTTCAGGCTGCAGCAACTGAAAAAGAAGCCTTTACCGAGGCAGATTTAGAGCTGGCAGAACTTTTGATTTCTCACACCACTGCTGCCCTGAATAGAATTAATGCTCGGGAAGAATTAAAAAATAGAGAGCAGCGGTACAGTACAATCTTTGAAATGGCTCCTATTGGCATAATGATTGAAGATGAAGATGGCAATATACTGGAGGCCAATAAAGCTTTAGCTGAAATAACGGGATTTGAGCGGGAAGAACTGGAGGGCAGTAATGTGCTTGATACTCTGGTACTGCCTGAATATCATGAACTGGCTAAAGAAAATATTAAAAATTTGCTGCAGGGGGAAAATTTACAATTTGAAATTGAAACCGCTGTTAAAGATGGGGGAAATATTTATGTGGAATTAACTGAAACAAGCATTAATTTACCTGAAGGAGATACAGGAATACTTTCCATGCACCAGGATGTTACAGATAGAGTAAAGAAGGAGGAAGTAATAAAGAAATTACATGATATAGCTTTAAAATTCAAGGATCTTGACGAAGAGAAAGAAGTTTGTAAAAAAACTGTAGAAGCAGCTAAAGAACTTCTGAACTTTAAATTCTGTATTGTTAATATAGCTGAAAACAAAATGCTAATCCCCCGGGCATATACTGATAATGTAAACATAAAACTTGAGCCAAGATTAATAACGGAGGATAGCATATCAGCCAAAACCTACCGGGAAGGGAAAAGCATAATTGTTGAAAACATTGAAAACAATCCGGAAGCCAGGCCTATCTCAAGCACATTTAAATCAGGAATTAGCGTGCCTATTGGAGATTATGGAGTTTTTCAGGCAACTTCTGTAAAAGAAGAGGCTTTTGATAGAGAAGATTTAGAATTAGTAGAATTATTAATTTCTCATGCTGCAGCAGCATTAGAAAGAATTTATGCTCAAAAAGAGATAAGATATAAGTCTTTTCATGATGAGCTTACGGGTCTCTATAACCGAAGATTTTTTGAAGAAGAAAAACTAAGACTGGACACTAAAAGACAGCTTCCGATCAGCATAATTATTGCTGATATAAATGGCTTAAAAATTATCAATGACAGCCTGGGACATAAAAAGGGCGATGAATTGCTGAAAAAAACAGCTAAAATTCTTCAAAAACCCATAAGGGATGAAGATATAATTGCAAGATATGGTGGCGATGAATTTGTCATATTACTGCCAAAAGTTAGCAACAAAGAAGCTCACAAAATTACCGAGCGGATCAAACAGGAATGCGACAAAACAGAAAAAGACGAACTCCCTGTTTCTTTAGGGATTGGAGTTGCAACCAAAAATGAGTTGGGGCAGAATATAGCAGATATAATAAAAGAAGCTGATGACAATATGCTGCAAAATAAATTGACAAGCAGCCGAAGCACTAAAAACAAAATAATTGAAAGTTTATTAAGTGCTCTGGGAGCAAAAAGTGATGAGACTAAAGAACATACCCAGAGATTGACTAAATTGGCTCGGGATTTAGGAGAAAAAGTCAAATTATCCAGTTCTGAATTAGTGAAATTATCATTGTTAGCCAGCCTTCATGATGTAGGCAAGACTTCTATTTCAGAAGAAATTCTGACAAAGCCTGGGGATTTAACAGATGAAGAATGGAAAACAATAAGAAGCCACCCTCAAAGAGGATATAAAATAGCTATAGCCTCAGAAGAATTTGCGGTAGTTGCTGAGGAGATACTGGCCCACCATGAACGCTGGGATGGTGAAGGTTATCCTCAGGGGTTGAAAGGGGAAGAAATACCATATTTAGCCCGGATTATATCTATTGTAGATGCTTATGATGTCATGACCTCCGGCAGACCATATCAGCCAGCTGTAACTAAAAAAGAGGCTTTAGCTGAGATTATCAAAGGTGCCGGCAGTCAGTTTGATCCTGAGCTGGCTGAAGAATTTGTAAAGATGATGAAAGAAGATGAAAACTGAGG
>PWHA01000113.1 GCA_003554685.1 Halanaerobiaceae bacterium | reverse complement strand
AGGGGGAAAATATTGCCGATGTTCTTGATATGACGGTGGATGAAGCTCTTGAGTTTTTCAGCAAAGTCCCCGCTCTGGAGCGGCGCCTGCAGACCCTCCAGGATGTGGGGCTGGGCTATATCCGCCTGGGTCAGCCGGCCACCACCCTCTCCGGAGGCGAGGCCCAGCGGGTTAAAATTTCCACCGAGCTGGGCAAAAGGAGCACCGGCAGCACCCTTTATATTCTCGATGAGCCCACCACCGGGCTCCATTTTGCCGATATCCGCAAACTCCTCGGAGTCCTGCATCGTCTGCGGGAGGGAGGCAATACAGTGATAGTCATCGAGCACAATCTGGATGTGATTAAATCCGCCGATTATCTGATAGATCTGGGTCCCGAGGGAGGCGAGCGGGGTGGAGAGGTGATAGCCACCGGTACTCCCGAAGAAGTTGCCGGGATTGAGGGCTCCTATACCGGTTATTTTCTTCGAGATATCCTGCAGGAAAAACAGGGAGATACTGAAGCCATCGGCTAGATCAGGCAACAGGAGGCAGATATGTGATGACTGATGAGGAAATCAGAAAATTTTCCCTGGAATCTGAGATTCGGGAGCAGCTGGAGGAGGTCCCTGATTCTCCCGGGGTTTATCAGATGAAGGACACCCGGGGAGAGATAATTTATGTTGGCAAGGCCAAATCTCTCCGCCTGCGAATCCGTTCCTACTTCAGTTCGGGTAGCCACACCTATAAAACCAGGATAATGATTGATGAGATCGAGGAATTTGATTTTATCGTTACCGATACTGAGGTTGAAGCCTATATTCTGGAAGCCAGTTTGATCAAAAAATACGGTCCTAAATATAATATCCGGCTGAAGGATGATAAAAGCTATCCATATATTAAAATCACTGATGAGGATGATTTTCCCCGCATCTTTAAAACCAGGCTGGTGAAAAATGATGGTAGCAGCTATTATGGTCCCTATGCCGATGTTGATGCTGTCTATAAGACCATAGAACTGGTCAAGGAAATTTTTCAGCTGCGCTCCTGTAAAAAGGAGATCAAAGCCGGCTCACCCGAGGAGAGACCCTGTCTCAATTATCATATAGACAGATGTTCCGGACCCTGCATCGGGGCTATTTCAAGGAAGGATTACCGGGCCAGGGTGGAGCAGATTTCCCGCTTCCTTCAAGGCAAGCAGGACAGCCTGCTGCAGGAGGTGGAGGACAAAATGGAAAGGGCAGCCCGGGACCTACACTATGAAAAGGCTGCCTTTTACCGGGATGGGCTCAAAGCCCTGCAGGAGTTGGCCCGCCAGCAGAAGGTCATTTCCGGGGATTCTACTGACCGGGATGTACTGGCTGTGGCCGACTCTGAAGAAGGTGAAACTGCCTGTGCCCAGATTCTGATAATCCGGAACGGCAACCTGATCGGTCAGGATTATCTGCTGCTGGAGGGTGCCGGCCAGGCTGGGCGGGAGGAGCTGACTGCCTCCTTTCTTCAGCAGTACTATGCCCGGCAGCAGGATCTCCCTGCCGAGATTCTGGTGGATTTTCTCCCCCGGGACAAAACTCTGCTGGAGGAGACGCTCTCCAGTTCCCGGGACAGCAGGGTCAGGATTATCAGACCGGACCGGGGGCAGAAGCGGCGTCTGCTGGAGATGGCTGCCCGTAATGCCGAACAGAATTTAAAGAAATCTTTGATCAAACAGAAATACCGGGAAAAAAGAGCCCGCCAGGAACTTAAAGAACTCCAGGAATATCTGGAACTGGAAAACCAGCCCCGCCGGATAGAGGGCTTCGATATCTCCAATATTCAGGGCAGCGATGCTGTGGCTTCCCTGGTGGTCTTTGAAAACGGCCAGGCCGATAAGAGCGGCTACCGCAGGTTCAAAATGAGGAGTGAGGGAAGTCCCGATGATTATGCTATGATTCAGGAGGTAATCGGGCGCCGTTACAGCCGCCTGCTGGCCGAGAATAAAGAATTTCCTGATTTGATACTGGTTGATGGAGGCCGGGGGCAGCTCAATGCTGCCGTTAGTGAACTGGACCGGCTGGGTCTGGCCCAGCTTGATATTATTGGACTGGCCAAGAAAAAAGAAGAGGTTTTTCTCCTCGATCGCGGTGAGCCGGTGATTATTCCCTCCGATTCTCCGGCTCTCCATCTGCTGCAGCGGGTCAGAGATGAAGCCCACCGCTTTGCCGTTAACTATCACCGCCGGCTTCGGAGCCGGCGCCTGACCCACAGCATGCTGGACCAGATTCCCGGTATCGGCCCCGACCGCCGCCAGGCTCTGCTGGAGCATTTTGGCTCCCTGGCCCGAATCAGATCGGCCAGCCGTCAGGAGCTGCAGCAGGTTTCCGGGATCAGCACCCGGCTCTCTCAGGTGATCAAGGACTATCTGGAGGAGCACACCCGACCTATTTAGACTTATACTTGAAGCTTCTCACCAGGCTGCTTTGCAGAGCAGGGAGAGTACACCCGCCCCATTTAGACTATTACCCTGCCTGGAAAAAAGATAAATTTTATTAAAATTCAATTATTTGACTAAAATCTCCAGATCCATTATAATTCTAAATGTCAATTAATTTACTATACTTTAATCACTATATGTTTAAATAGCTATTGCAGCTTAAATTTTAACAGACTATCTGGAGGTGAAATATGTGGCCTATGTAATCAGTGAGGAATGTATTTCCTGCGGCGCCTGTGAACCTGAATGTCCGGTGGAAGCTATCAGTGAAGGGGAAGATAAGTTTCACATCGACCCGGATGTCTGTATAGATTGTGGAGCCTGTGAGCCGGTCTGTCCGGTGGAAGCTATCAGTCCCGAATAGAATATTTCTTTAAAACCGGAGCTTTTTTAGCTCCGGTTTTTTTATCAGGGCTGAAAGACCTGCCGTAAATTTTTAACTTAAATTTATTAAATTCAGCAGGATTTAAGTAAGGCGCCGAGAATAACTAATACAGAGATTACAGAGCTGAAAACAGCAGAGATTATTATGAAAATAAGCCAAGCGGCAGGAGGGTGATATTAATGCAGGAACTGAAGAAAGTTGATCCTGAAATTGCTGAATTGATTGATAAAGAGGAGTTAAGGCAAAAAAACAATATTGAACTTATTGCCTCGGAAAATTTTATCAGCCAGGCTGTTATGGAGTCCGCAGGCTCCTGTTTGACCAATAAATATGCCGAGGGCTATCCCGGGAAAAGATATTATGGAGGCTGTGAGGTTGTTGATCAGGTAGAGGAACTGGCCATTGAACGGGCCAAAAAGATTTTCCAGGCAGATCATGCCAATGTTCAGGCTCATTCCGGCTCTCAGGCCAATCAGGCAGTCTATTTTGCCACTCTTTCCCCCGGCGACACTTTGCTGGCTATGGATCTGACCCACGGCGGCCATCTGACCCACGGCAGTCCGGTTAATATGTCGGGAGAGTATTATAATGCTGTCCATTACGGGGTTGATAAAAAGAATGAGGTTATTGACTTTCAGCAGGTGGAGATGCTGGCCGAGGAATATCAGCCGAAATTAATAATAGCCGGGGCCAGTGCTTATCCCCGCATTATTAACTTTAAAAAGTTTCGTAAAATCGCCGACAGTGTGGACGCCTATTTAATGGTCGACATGGCCCATATTGCCGGACTGGTGGCTGCCGGTCTCCATCCCAATCCGGTGGAAGAGGCTGACTTTGTTACCTCCACCACTCATAAGACCTTAAGAGGCACCCGGGGAGGATTGATCCTCTCCAGGGAAGAACATGCCAAGAAGATTGACAAAGCAATTTTTCCTGGTATCCAGGGAGGCCCCCTGATGCATATTATTGCAGCTAAGGCGGTAACCTTTAAAGAGGCTCTTGCCGAAGGTTATGATGAATATCAGGAACAGGTTGTTCGCAATGCCCGTGCTCTGGGAGAAAAACTTCAGGATTATGGAATGAGGCTTGTTTCAGGCGGCACCGATACCCATCTGCTGCTGGTGGACCTGAACAATCTGGACATAACAGGAAAAGACGCCGAAACTGCTCTGGATAAGGTTTCCATCACCGTTAACAAAAATACCATTCCCTATGAAACCAGAAGCCCCTTCGTTACCAGCGGAATTAGACTGGGCACTCCGGCTGTGACAACTAGGGGGATGCAGGAAGAGGAAATGGAAATAATTGGAGAGCTTATCTATGAAACCTTAAAGAATTATCAGGATGAAGCTAAACTTAAGGAAATTCGGGAGAAAGTTCTGGAGCTGACGGAGAACTTTTCCTGATATCTGCTGATCAGAGGTTATCTGCAGCTGCCCATTAGCTGTACTCAGCCTTCAGAGCAAATTCTCAACTTTTCTTGCCAGGGCCCTGAAGGGCCCTTTTTTATCTTTTTTGAAGGAAATTGTCCAGAAAAACTGAATTGTTATAACAGGAGGCGAATTAAGAAATGAACTATAAACTTGTAGCACTTGATCTTGACAGGACGCTGCTGAACAGCAATAAAGAAATTGACACTGTCACCAGGGATACAATTTCCCGGGTTCAGGAACTGGGGTGTGAAGTGGTCATAGTGACAGGAAGAATTTTTCCTTCGGCAGTTGATTATGCCAGGCAGCTAAAACTAACCAGTGCTATTGTTACTCATAACGGTGCACTTTCCCGGAAAATAAATGGTAAAATAATTTCCCAGCATCCTATTCCGGGGGAGTTATCTCAGGAAGTTGTTGAACTGGCTGAAAACCATGGACTGCATCTCCAGGTTTATCTGGAGGATGATTTTTTCTTTCGCTATAGAAACAAACTGGCTGAAGAATATGAAAACTCAATTGGTGTCAGGGGTCAGGAGCTGGGCCGGAGATTAACCTGCCTGACTGGAGAAACTGTGCATAAACTTCTGGTTATTGAAGATGATTCTGACCGCTGGAGTTATTATAAGGGCTATTTACAGAAGTTTTACGGTCACCGTCTCAATATTACCTCTTCCACCGATTCCTTTATAGAAATTATGGCTGCAGGAGTAAATAAGGGTCAGGCTCTGGCTGATATCTGCCAGGAGTGGGGTTACCAGCAGTCAGAGGTGGTGGCTATTGGAGATAATTACAATGATTCTGAAATGCTGGAATGGGCCAAACTTGGCATTGCCATGGCCAATGCTCCCGAGGAAGTTCGCTCGCTGGCAGATAGGATTACTTCTGATAATGATAATCAGGGAGTGGCCCGGGCTTTAGATTATTTATTTTTAGCTGATGAGGAAACCGGAGAAAATAAGGAAGCCAGCACTTCAGAAGTCTCCCGGGAGAAGGATGAGCAGGCTGAAACTGAAAATTCATAGGGGGCTGTTACTTTGTTTGCCTGGAAATTGATCAAACAGGTATTTGGCTGTTTTTATGATAATCTCTTTTTTCTGATATTTTTTAACATTCTCTGGTTTATCCTGGTTTTTCCCCTGCTCTTTCTTTCCTTTCAGGGTATGGTGATGGGTTTTTTACTGCTGCTGCTATCTTTAATTCCGGTCGGCCCTCTGTTTCTCTCAGGTCTCAAGGTGCTGGATCGTCTGGCTGCAGGAGAAAAGGCCAGATTTCGAGATCTTTTTTTGAATCTAAAGGAAAGCTTTTTACCCGGTCTGACCGGTTTTATTTACAGCCTGGCAGTTTATTTAATCCTGATAGTGGATATCTATTTTTTTTACAGAAGGATTGAACAGAGCTATCTAATGATCCCACTGGTTGTTATCATTTTTTATCTGATAATTTTCTTCAGCATGTCACAGCTTTACTTCTGGGGAATAAATGTCAGGGAAGCTGAAAAATCTCTCTGGCAGAGAACTAAAAAATCCCTGCTGCTGGTTCTGGATAATATGCTGGCAAGTTTCCTGTGGCTTATGTTTGTGATCAGCTTTACCGCTCTGCTGCTGGTTATTTTACCCGGCATTCCAATCCTGTTTTTTGGGCTGATCGGTTTGACCATCATGATCGGTAATAGAATGATTATGCAGCAGTATACAGAAGAAAAGGCTGGAAAAGAAGGAGATGATAAGCAGGATGGCTGAATTTTACGCAGGTGTAGATCTGGGTGGAACTAAAATTTTAACTGGAATAGGCGATACCGATGGCAGGATAGTTGCCAGAAGCAGGGCCAGAACCGAGGTTGAAAAGGGAGAAAAAAGGATCGTCAAAAATATTGTCCAGACAATTCACCGGGCTCTGGGGAAAGCAGAACTCGAAATGGATAAATTGACCTGTCTGGGGATTGGCAGCCCCGGCCCGCTGAATATTTCAGCAGGTATAGTTTATGAAACCTCCAATCTGCCTTTTAAAAGATTTCCCATTGTTGAAATGCTGGAAGATGAGCTTGAGCTGCCCGTTCTGCTGGAAAATGATGCTAATGCTGCCGCTCTGGGCGAGAAGATGTTTGGTGCCGGACAGAAAGCAGAGGAGATGATTTACATAACAATCAGCACCGGGATTGGCGGGGGAATAATCAGCCAGGGTCGGATCTTTCACGGCTGCTGTGATGGGGCTGGAGAAATTGGACATATGATTGTCAATCCCGGGGGACCGACCTGTGGTTTTAGGCAGCACCGGGGCTGTCTGGAGGCCATGGCTTCCGGGACAGCTATAATCAGAGAGGCCAGAAATAAGCTGGTGCAGCAGGAAATAGATGGTTTTCTGGGATTTAACGGTTCTCCGGAGGAGCTTACCGGCTTTCAGCTGGCCCGGGCTGCCCGGCAGGGAGATGAAGCTGCCCGGAAGATATACGAGGAGATGGGTTTTTATCTAGGGATAGGGGTGGCCAATCTGATAGATCTCCTCAATCCGGAACTTATCGTTTTCGGGGGTGGTGTGATGAAAGCCCGGGATTTATTCTGGGAGATAATGCAGCACTCGGCAGCTGATCATGCCATTCCGTCAGTAAAGAAGGACTGCCGTCTGATTGAAGCAGAACTGGGTGAAGATGTTGGTCTGGCTGGAGCAATAGCGGTAGCAATCAGCAGGGGTTGTTGATAATGGAGAATAAAAACATTGAGCCTGCTTTAAGCATAGCAGAAATTGCCCGGGATTTAAAACTGGAGTTTCTGGCAGGTTCGGATTTCCGGGAAAATTTAATAAAAGTTAGCGATCTGAAAAGACCGGGACTGGAACTCACCGGCTTTTGGAAGCATTTTGTTCCGGAAAGAATTCATCTGCTGGGAAAAACGGAAATTTCCTATCTGGAGGAATTATCTCGGGAGACCAGGAAGAAGAGGCTAAAAAAATTTTACTCCTTCAATCCGGCAGCCGTTATCATAACCAGGGCAATAGATCCTCCACCGGATTTGATTGAATTTGCCAAACAGGCCGGTATTCCGGTCTTGAGGACTGAAAAGCCTACCACAAAATTTATTAGTCTGCTCTCCAGTTACCTCGAGGAAAATCTGGCTCCTCGAAAAATAATTCATGGGGTGCTGGTTGATATCTATGGAATGGGAGTATTGCTCAGAGGGAAAAGTGGTATCGGCAAAAGCGAAACAGCTATAGCTCTGGTTAAAAGAGGCCACAGGATGGTGGCAGATGATGTAATTGAAGTTAAGTCTCCTGGCGGCCAGAAATTGATCGGTTCTGCTCCGGAAGCAACCAGATATTTTCTGGAAATGAGAGGAATTGGCATTATCAATGTTAAAACTCTCTTTGGAGCCGGAGCAGTTCGTAACAGCATCAGCCTGGATTTAGTTGTCAGGCTGGAAACCTGGCAGGAGGGACAGAATTATGAAAGACTGGGCCTGCAGAAGGAGACCGACAGCATTATGGGGGTGGAAGTTCCCCGGCTGCTGCTGCCCGTCAGGCCGGGCAGAAATCTGGCACTGGTACTTGAAGTTGCGGCCATGAATCACCGTCTTAATTCCATGAATTATAACGCTGCTGAAAATCTGCTGGAGCGCATCAACAATAGACGCTAAAACTGGAGGAAGTGTAATGCAGTTTTCTGACCACAGCAGTAAAAAACTTACCCTCATCTTCCTGCTCTTCATTTTCCTCATGGGCATGACTGCTGCTGATCAAGTTCCAGCAGCAGAACCTGAAACTTCCAGCAGTAATATGATAGTGCTGGCTGAATTTTCTGACCCTCCCGGAGATGATTACGGGCCGGGCTATTATTCCTACCCCAATCATAATGTTTTTGCTCCTCAGAAGGAACTGCTGGATCTGCTGAGTTTCTCTCTGAAAAGGGATCTCAGGCGGAATATCTATCGCTTTGAATTTGAGTTTGGCCGTCTGACAGACCCCTGGGACAGCAGATATGGCTTCAGCCATCCTCTGATTCATCTCTATTTTGATACCAAAGAGGGAGGCAGCAGTGAACTCTTCCGGGAGGGTGCCAACATCAGACTCAATCCCGAGCATTCCTGGAACAGACATCTCAGAATTAGCGGCTGGTGGGTCAGGCTGATGACGCCGGAAGATGATCCCTGGGATATGACCAGGGATTTGAATATAGATGCCGAAACTTCGCCCTGGGATGTTGAAGGAGCTGAAATCATAACCGAGGAAGGTTTAATCAGGCTGGATATACCGGGAGAAAAGCTGGGGAGGCTGGAGGGCGCCTGGATTTATCTGCTGATTGGAGCCTTTGACCCCTTTGGTGAAGATTATTTCCGGGGACTGCAGGATTATCCCACCAACTGGTCCTTCCATGCCACCCGGGATGTTGATCTTGATTATGCCCCCAGGGTAATTGATTACCTGCAGGAGGAGGATGGGGTCCAGGAAAAGACTTTGGCTGATTTTGAGAATGACTATCCGGAAATCAGACCGGTGAAAATACCGGAAAGAAAAGATTCCTTCCCTGAAACCTTTTTTTTAGTAGTTGCTCTGAGCTACCTGCTGGCTGCAGTTCTGATAATTGCGGGTATGCAGTATTTAATCTTCAGAAGCTAGAGAAACAAAAAGCCGGTAATCTGAGAAATTTAATGTTTAAGCAGTATGGTAAGGTCAAAATATTAACCCAGTAAAGAACTGCCCTCCCGGGCATGGAGATATATTCTAAAATTTTATCAGAGGAGTGTAATTATGACCCAGGAACCGGTAAAATTTTGCCGGGAAATATTAAAAAAGGTTTCTCGCAGTTTTGCCCTGACCATTCCCCTGCTGGATCCAGAAATCAGGGAACCGGTGATGATAGTATATCTTCAGGACCGACTGCTGGATAGTTTTGAAGATGAACTGCCCGGCCTGGAGCGGGAGAGGAGAAAGAAATTGATGGACAGGGTGGTTGCTATTTTTGAGCCCGGTCAATCTCAATTACCGGAGGCAGCCCGGGAGATCCAGAGCTGGGCCCGGAAATTTTCCCGATCCTCTTTGCAGGAGCTGGTTGCCGGCACCGAAATGATCTGGCGGGCCTATAACAACCTAACTCCGGCAGTAAGAGAAATGTCCTATCACTGGTTAAAGGAGATGAATTCCGGAATGCAGGAATATCTGGATAAGGAGATTTCCAGCTTTGCCCGGCTGGATGAGTACTGTTATTATGTAGCCGGTACGGTGGGAGGCTTTCTGACCGATCTGATTATGCTCCGGGCTCCGGTTGGAAATGAGAACTCCCGGATTCTCCAGGAAAACTTTGTTGATGCCGGTCTTTTTCTCCAGAAGGTCAATATAACCAGAGATATCAAAGAGGATATTGAATCCCGCAGCAGGATTTTCTGGCCTCTGGCTGAGTTGGGAATCAATGAGGAGGAACTTCTCGACCCTGATGAACAGGAACGAGCCCTGGAGGCTCTAAACAGAATGATCGGCTCTGCCGCTTCCCATGTTAAACCCCTGCTGGACTACTATCAGGCTCTCCCCCGCTCGCTTGAGGGTTACCGGAAATTTTTTGCCGTCAATAATGCTTTAGGACTGGCTACCCTCAATAAAATCCGGAATAATCCGGCAGTTTTCAAGGCTGACAGGCCGGTCAGGGTCTCGAAACTAACGCTGGGCAGGGTTTTAAAATCTCCAGGGAAAAGACTGTATCAGCTGGCAGAGTCCTACCAAAATTAAAACGGCCAGAGATTAAAAAAACCTTGCTATCAGGTGCTGTTTTTTTACTTTGGCAGCAATTTAAGATAAAATAATAAATGAACATTCGAGGGTTACAGGTGGAAGATCAGGTTTTAAGGAAAGGTTGATATAATGAAATTTCTAATTATTACCGGCATGTCAGGTGCCGGGAAATCGCTGGCACTGGATCATTTTGAAGACAGGGGGTTTTTCTGTGTTGATAATCTGCCCCCGGCTTTAATAACCAAGTTTGCTGCTCTCTGCCAGCGCTCAAATAAGGATAAAATTGCCGTAGTCAGTGATATCAGGGGGCGGGATTTTTTTCAGGCTCTCTATTCTTCTCTGCAGGAACTGGATGAAGAGGATTTTAATTATGAAATTTTATTTTTAAATGCCAGTGATGAAACTCTGGTCCGGCGGTTTAAAGAGACCAGGCGGCGTCATCCTCTGGAGAGCGAGGGCAGGCTGCTCGATGCCATAAAAAAAGAACGGGAGATGCTGGATGAATTGAAGGGAAGAGCCAGCCGGGTGCTCGATACCACCGAATTATCAGTCAGCAGGTTTCAGCAGGAGCTTGATCGGTATTTTGCTGTTTCGGATAATGGATATCGCGGAATGTCGATTGCTATTATCTCCTTTGGTTTTAAATATGGTCTTCCTCTGGATGCCGATTGTGTATTTGATGTCCGTTTTATGCCCAATCCTCATTATGTTGATTCTCTGAGAGAGAAAACTGGAGAAGAGGAAGAGGTTCAGGAATATATTTTTCAATGGCCGGTGGCTGACAAATTTTATAATAAATTTTTTCCGCTGATGAAATTTCTGCTGCCGGAATATATCAAAGAGGGTAAAAGCCATTTGCTGTTAGCCATCGGCTGCACCGGAGGCAGGCACCGTTCTGTGGCCTCAGCTTTACGATTGCGTGATTTTCTGACAAGCCAGGGGTACAGGGTTAATGTGGAACATCGTGATATCAATAAATAGCAGGCAGGGGATGTATAGTGAAAATCTGGAAATGGCTCTATCCAGGAATTAAATTAAAACGCTGGATCTTTTTGCTGCTGCTGGGATTAATCGTGATCAATCTCGGTCTGCTTGTCATTTTCAGCAGTTATTTTCTGGGATTTTTCCAGGGAGAAATTGCCCTCTGGTTGAGATTTTTAAGCGGTCCGGCCTTTCCCGCCTCTCTGCTGCTTGGCCTGGGAGTAGTTGGCCTGGGTCTTTTCGTGGTAATAATGGCCATCAAACAGACCATCAGCAGAATCAGCCGGGAAGAGGATGAGCTGGTTGAACATCTTTACCAGGAAGAAAAACTGAAGAAGGGTTCCCGGATAGTGGCCCTGGGCGGGGGCACCGGCCTGGCTAATTTTCTGCGGGGGATAAAATTTTATACCAGCAATGTTACCGCTGTAGTTACGGTAGCCGATGATGGTGGCAGTTCAGGCAAACTCAGGGATGAACTGAACATGCCTCCACCCGGGGATATCAGAAACTGCCTGGTGGCTTTAGCCGATACCGAGCCGCTGATGGAGGATCTTTTTCAGTACCGATTCAGCAGTGAGGGGCACCTGGTCGGGCACAGCTTTGGCAATTTATTTATTGCTTCCATGAATGAGGTGCTCGGTGATTTCAAAGCAGCAGTGCGAGAATCCAGCAAGGTGTTGGCCATCAGAGGGGAAGTTCTACCGGCCACCAATCAGGATGTCAGGCTGGGAGCGGTTTTTGCCGATGATTCCTGTCAAATTGGAGAGTCAATCATTCCTTTGCAAAATAAAAAGATTTCTCAGGTTTTTCTGGAGCCTGAAGACTGCCGGGCCACGGCTGAAGCCCTCAGGGCCATTGAAGAGGCAGAAATTATTGTGGTGGGGCCAGGCAGCCTCTATACCAGCATTCTTCCCAATCTCCTGGTGCCTGATCTGCTGGCAGCCATTAAGAAGAGCCCGGCTGTGAAAGTTTATATCTGCAATCTTATGACCCAGCCGGGAGAAACGGTTGATTATTCGGCTTCAGCTCATCTGCAGGCAATTTACCGGCATGCCGGGGACAATCTCTTTGACTGGATAATAGTCAACAGACAGGAGGCAGCAGAAAAGCTTGCCCGCCGCTATGAAGAGGAGGGGGCCTTTCCTGTCAAAGTTGATCATCAGGAACTTAAAGAAATGGGTATCAGGATTAAAGAGGAGAACCTGCTGCTGCAGCAGAAAGACAGCTATCTGCGTCATGATCCAGATCGGCTGGCCGAGGGGGTGTTGGATCTGCTGGAGGATTAGATTTTTAGGAGGCCTGCATTATGTCCTTTACTGATGAGGTTAAGCATGAATTGATCAGATACAAGAATAAAAGCAGTGAAGCCAGGAGAGCTGAACTGGCTGCTCTGCTCAGGATGACCGGATCCATCAGTATTTCCAGCAGGAAAATGGCGGTGAAATTAAAGCTGAGATACGGGGATCTGGCGCGGATGATTTATACCTGGTTAAAAAAGGAATATGAACTTCAGGTAGAAATCAGGGTATTTCAGCCCTCCCGGCTTGAAAAAGGACAGAGTTATATGCTGCATATTCCTCCCCAGGATGATCTTTCAACTCTGCTTCAGGATCTTGGCATTCTTTCAGAGGATAATTCTATTGATTTCAGCATCAGCAGTGAATTTCTGGTGCGGGGAGAGGTCGGTCAGGCCTATCTCAGGGGGATGTTTATTGGGGGAAGCTCAATTAATCATCCCAGCAGCGAATATCATCTGGAATTTCGCTGTGATTATCATTCCCAGGCTGAAGATCTGGTGAAGCTGCTGGAACTTTTTGATATCACCAGTAGGATGATTGAACATCAGGACAGGTATATGGTATATCTTAAGGAGTATAAAAAAATAATTTCCCTGCTGAATTTGATAGGTGCCCAGCAGGCTCAGCTTAAACTGGAGCATGCCAGCATTATTAAAGAAGTAAAGGGCGATGTTAATAGAAGATTAAACTTTGAAACAGCCAATCTGGATAAAACAATCGAAGCTGCCCTGGAACAGCTGGAGGATATTGATTTTATCGAGAAAAATATCGGACTGGAGAATATTTCTGAGAGCCTCAGGGAGATTGCCAGATTAAGGCGCAGGCATCCCTATGCCAGCTTGAAAGAATTGGGTCAGAAGTTAAATCCTCCTCTGAGCAAATCTGGAGTAAACCACCGTTTCCGGCGGTTAAGAAAAATAGCCCGGGATAATAGGAGAGATAATTAATGGATCTGGGAATGAACCTGGAACTGGAACAAAAACAGGAATTAATAATGACTCCCCGTCTGAAAATGGCCATAGAACTCCTTCAGTACAATAATCAGGAGCTGGCCGAATATCTTAATCAACAGCTGGCAGAAAATCCCATGCTGGAGCAGGAGGAAAACCAGGAATGGGAAACCAGGCTGGAGGATTACTATAAAAATTATTCTGGTCGGAAGGCCTCTGGGCTCAGCAGCGACAGGGATCAAAGTTTTGAACATTTTACAGCTTATCAGCCCAGACTGCTGGAGCACCTGGAAAGCCAGCTCTGCGAGGTTTTGGCTGAGGAGGAAATGGAGGTTGGCCGCTGCATAATTAATAATTTAACCGAAGAGGGTCTGCTGGATCTTCCTCTGGAGAAAATAGCCAGCCAACAGCAGAAAAAGGTTAGTTTCTTCCAGCAGGTGCTGCAAAAAATTCAAAAACTGGATCCGGCAGGTATCGCCTCCCGCAATGTTAAAGAGGCCCTGCTGATTCAGCTGGAAAGTCTGGGAGCCAAAACCAATCTGGCTGCCAGAATTATCACCGGATACTGGGAGGAAATAGAGAATATCTCACTGGAACAGCTCTGCAGTGAACTGGGAGCCGAGCCCCAGGATATACTGGCTGCTCTGCAGCAGATAAAAAATCTTCAGCCCCGGCCGGCTGAAGCCTATCACAGTTTTCAGAACAGAACCCACTATCTCAGCCCCGATATGATAATCAAAAAGCATCATGAGCAGTATCTGGTGGAGTTAAATGACGGCTATCAGCCTGCTATTCATATCAATCCCCGTTACTATGAGATGCTCTGTCAGAATTCCAGTGATGAAACCGGCGAATACTTGAAGGATAAATTTAAATCGGCGCTCTGGCTGATCAAGGCGATTGAAAATCGCAGGATGACCCTGGTAAAAATTGGTGAGGCGCTAATCCAGAAACAGCGAGAGTTTTTAGAGAAGGGAATCAGATATTTAAAGTCCCTCACCATGCAGGAGATAGCTGAGGCGATTAAAATGCATGAAAGCACTGTTAGCCGGGCGGTGAGGGGCAAGTATATCCAGACTCCATCCGGCCTCTTTACAATGAAATTTTTATTTGCCAGCGGGGTAGGCAATGTTGCCTCGGCCAGCATCAAGGCCTTAATTGTGGAATATATTTCTCAGGAAGATAAGAATTCACCACTGAGTGACAGCTCATTGGCAGGACTGCTGGAGAAAAATGAAGGACTTAGCATTTCCCGCCGAACAATTGCCAAGTACCGCCGGGCCCTTAATATCCCCTCCTCTGTCCAGCGGAAAAAATGGAGTCCTAAATAATTTTCTTTCAGGCTTGCATTCTTCTCAGACATATATTATAATTACCATTGAAGAGTCAGAGGGAAATTTTTTTTGCCGGTATTGGGACATATTTGTACCTGCGGGGTAAAATTAATCCCGGTAGTTGGAAGACCAAAAAGAATGGTGGTAAATATGGAGTATCTCTTCAAAATTCAAAGAAAAATAGTCCCGGAAGTTATTGAGCTCGCTGAATCCAGATACTCAATACTCCACAAGATATATAATGAAGGGCCGATAGGCCGCCGGGCTATTGCTGAAGACCTGGATTTCAGTGAAAGGATGGTCCGGAATCAGCTGGAATTTCTGACCGACAGAAAGCTGATTAAGGTCAGCAGAGCCGGAGCAGAATTAACAGCCAGTGGCAAGGATTTTTTAGCAGAACTGGAAAGATATATCAAGGAGATCAAGGGTTTTTACAATCTGGAAAGAAAGCTCAAGGAAATAATTAAGCTGCCTGAAATAATAATTGTTCCCTGCAATCTTGAACATTCCAGTGTTCTGAAGGAACTGGGACGGACTGCCGCCAGATATCTGCTTGATCTACTTCAGCCCCGGGATGTTCTGGCCATTACCGGTGGTTATACCATGGCCAGGGTTGCAGAAATGGTTCCTGACCAGCCTGACAGGAAGTTTGAAGTTACAGTGGTGCCGGGCCGGGGAGGTCTGGGAGAAGAAGTAGAAATCCAGGCCAATACCATTGCTTCAACCATTGCCAAAAAACTGGGAGGCAAATACTGCCTGCTCCAGGTTCCCGACAATCTTCGAGAGGAAAATATTGCAGCTATCAGAAAGGAGCCGTCAATTCAGCGGACCTTTGATATACTTCGTCAGGCTAATATTCTCATTCACGGTGTGGGTCAGGCTGAGGTTATGGCAGAACGCCGGGGCAGGACACCCGAGGAAATTGCCGGACTGAAGGATAAAGGGGCCATCGGGGAAGCCTTTGGCTTTTACTTCGATGCCCGGGGCGAGATCGTACATTCCACTCCTTCAGTGGGGCTCGGTTTGGAAGATCTGGATAGAATTGACAGGGTCATAGCTGTGGCAGGCGGTGAAGAAAAAGCCCGGGCCATACCCGCAGTTATTTCGCCTGAATATCAGGATGTGTTAATCACCGATGAAAATACTGCCAGAAGGATAATCTCCCTGCAGGAGCAGGGGATTAAATAAATAACTTGCTTACTATTATAACAGGAGGCTGATAAAATGAGTGTTAAGATTGGAATTAATGGATTTGGAGCTATCGGAAGAAGAGTTCTCCGCAGTGCAATTGATAATGATGAGGTGGAATTTGTAGGGGTTAATGATCTAATTGAACCTCAGACCCTGGCTTATCTTTTGAAATATGACAGTAATTTTGGCCGATTGGAGGCAGAGGTTGATTATACCGAAGACAGTCTGATTGTTGATGGCAAGAAAATTAGAATCACCTCGGAAAAGGATCCCGCCAATCTCCCCTGGGGAGAACTGGGTGCCGAGGTTGTTATTGAAGCAACCGGGCTTTTCACCGATGCTAAGGATGCCAGAAAGCACCTGGAAGCAGGAGCTAAGAAGGTTATTATTTCAGCACCGGCCGATAATGAAGATCTCACGGTTGTGCTGGGTGTTAATGATGATGAATATGATCCGGCCAAACATGATGTAGTTTCCAATGCATCCTGTACCACCAATGGCCTGGCTCCAATTGCCTATGTTCTTAATAAAGAATTTGGCATTGAAAAGGGTCTGATGACCACCATTCACGCCTATACTTCCTCCCAGAACATTCTGGATGGTCCCTACAGCTGGAAGAAAATTACCAGAGGACGGGCAGCCGCCGAAAACATTGTACCTACAACAACAGGTGCAGCCAAGGCTATCTCCGATGTCATGCCCGAACTGGATGGCAAGATGGATGGAATGGCTTTCAGAGTTCCAACTCCAACCGGCTCGGTAATAGACCTTGTTGCTGACCTAAAAAAGGATGTGACTGTAGAAGATATCGATAAAGCCATGAAAAAAGCCTCTGAGGGTGAACTCAAGGGAATTCTGGGTTATGCCAAGGATCCTCTGGTCTCCAGAGATATCTTTGGTGATCCTCATTCTTCGATCTATGATCCTCACCACACCAGAGTTATCGGTGGCAATCAGGTTAAGATCATTTCCTGGTATGATAATGAGTGGGGCTATTCAGTTAGGCTGGTTGATCTGGCCCTGAAAATGAAGGAAGCAGGACTGTAAAATAAAACTGTTAATGAGCAGGCGGCCCGCAGGGCTGCCTGCTCCAGCTTTAACTGCCAGGGGGGATAGCAAATGAACAAGAAAAAGCTGAAGGATTTTGATTTTAAAGGCAAAAGAGTGCTGGTCAGAGTTGATTTCAATGTACCATTGAGCGATGGTAAGGTTGGGGATAATACCAGAATTGAAGCAGCTCTGCCTACTATAGAATATTTGATTAGAGAAGAGGCCAGGGTTATTCTGATGTCTCATCTGGGTCGTCCCGGAGGAGAAGTTGTGGATGAACTCAGGATGGATCCAGTAGCTGAAGAGCTGGCCAATCAGCTCGGCAAAGAAGTTTTAAAGGCCGATGACTGCATCGGTCCGGAGGTTGCTGAAGCTGTATCCCGGCTGGAGAATGGTGATGTGCTGCTGCTGGAAAACACTCGCTTCCATCCCGGGGAAAAGAAAAATGATCCTGATTTTTCCCGGCAGCTGGCTGAAAATGCCGATATCTATATCAATGATGCCTTTGGAGCAGCCCATCGGGCCCATGCCTCCACCGTCGGTGTAACCGAGTATCTGACTTCGGGAGCGGGCTTTTTGATCCAGCGGGAGCTAAATTCGCTGGCCAGAGCCATTGAAAATCCCGAGAAGCCCTATGCCGCAATTATCGGAGGTGCCAAGGTTTCTGACAAGATGTCAGTAATCAAAAATATTATGCCCCGATGTGATTACCTGATTCTGGGCGGAGGAATTGCCAACACCTTTCTGCTGGCCGGGGGTTATGAAATAGGCAACTCTCTAGTTGAAGAGGATATGGTGGACCTGGCCCAGGAAATTATGGAAGAAGCTCAATCTCAGGGCAAGGAAGTGATTTTGCCCGTTGATGTTGTTGTTGCTGAAAAACTGGAAGCAGGCAGCCCCCATAAAGTTGTTAAAATAGATGAAGTGCCGGCCGGCTGGCAGATAGTTGACTGCGGCGGTCCGGAGACAATCAAGAAATATCAGGAGGTTCTGGCAGAGTGCCGGACAATTACCTGGAATGGACCTGTGGGAGTCTTTGAGATAGATGAATTTGCCGAGGGCACCATGGCAGTTGCCAAAGCTCTGGCTGAAAGTGACGGTTATACCGTGGTAGGCGGAGGAGAATCGGCTGCTGCCGTGAAAAAAGCAGGCGTGGAAAATGAAGTTTCCCATGTCTCCACCGGTGGAGGAGCGTCGCTGCAGTTTTTTGAAGGCAAACCTTTGCCGGGAGTTGAAGCCCTGGATGATCTGGAGGAGTGATAGATAATGCGTAAACCCTTTATTGCAGGCAACTGGAAAATGAATAAAACCCCGGCTGAAGCCCGGGAAATGGTAGAAAATTTAAAGGAATTGGTGGCAGATGTCGAGGGAGTGGACATGGCTGTCTGTCCCCCGGCAGTAGATCTTGATGTCATTCAGGATGTGCTGGCTGATTCAGAGATCAGCCTGGGTGCCCAGAATATGCACTGGGAGTCCAGCGGCGCCTTTACCGGAGAAATATCTGCTGCCATGCTTCAGGAGCTGGGAGTTGAATATGTTATTCTCGGACATTCCGAAAGGCGGGAGATCTTTAAGGAAACAGATCAGGAAGTCAACCGTAAGGTCCAGAAAGCCCTGAAGGAAAATCTTAAACCTATAATCTGTGTTGGCGAAAATCTGGAAGAAAGAGAAAATGGTAAAACCAGGGAGAAGGTCAGCTTTCAGGTCAAGGCCGCTCTGGCCGGCGTGGACAGCGCACTCTTAACCGATGTTACCATAGCCTATGAACCTCTCTGGGCGATTGGCACCGGTGAAAGTGCTAGTGCCGGAGATGCTGCTGAAACTATAGCTGCCATCCGGGAGGTTATAGCCGAAATCGCCTCCGGTAAGGAAGAGGAGATCAGAGTTCAGTATGGAGGCAGCGTTAAACCCCACAATATTGCAGAATTCATGGCAGAGGATCAGATAGATGGTGCCCTGGTTGGCGGCGCAAGTCTGGAAGCAGAATCATTTGCAGGAGTGATAAAAAAATGCCAAAAGGAAGACCAAAACCACTAGCATTAATCATAATGGACGGCTATGGAATTGCTCCCAGAGAAGAGGGCGCTGCCACCCTGGCAGCCGACACTCCCTACCTGGACAAAGTATTTGCAGAATGGCCTGCCGCCCGGCTTACCGCCTCCGGAGAAGGAGTTGGGCTGCCGGAAGGTCAGATGGGCAACTCAGAGGTTGGCCATTTAAATCTGGGAGCAGGCCGGATAGTATATCAGGATTTTACCAGAATAAATATGGCAGTAGCAGAAGAGGAGCTGCTGACAAACCCGGAAATTCAGGAGGCAGCAAAGCAGGTGAAAGAAAATAACAGCAGCCTGCATTTGATCGGTCTGCTGTCTGATGGCGGTGTTCACAGCCACATCAAGCATGTATTTGGTCTTCTGGATATGGCCAGAGATGCTGATCTTCCCGAGGTTAAAATTCACGCCATTCTCGATGGCAGGGACACCCCTCCCCGCAGTGCCAAAAAATATATCAGAGAACTGGAAGATTACATTGCTGAGATCGGGCTGGGTGAGATCGTTACCGTCAGCGGACGTTACTACACCATGGACCGTGATAACCGCTGGGATCGTACCGAACTGGCCTATAAAGCCCTGGTGCTGGGAGAAGGCCACCAAGTTGATGCGGCCCGGGAAGCTGTCGAGGAAGCCTATGCTCGGGATGAGAATGACGAGTTTGTTGAGCCTACCGTTGTTAATTCTGAGGGAACAATCAATGATCAGGATTCGGTTATATTCTTCAATTTCCGGGCTGATCGGGCCCGTCAGATTACCCAGGCCCTGGCCCTGGATGATTTCAGCAAATTTCAGCGACCTGAAGAACATCCTGAAGATCTGTATTATGTCTGCATGACTGAATATGATGAGGAGTTTGATCTTCCGATTGCCTTTAAGCCGCAGAAAATTGAAGATGGTCTTGGTGAAATTCTGAGCCGGGCCGATCTCCAGCAACTCAGAATTGCTGAAACCGAAAAATATGCCCATGTCACCTACTTTTTCAATGGAGGCGAAGAAGAACCCTTACCGGGAGAGGAAAGAGAATTGATCCCCTCCCCCCAGGAAGTTGCCACCTATGATCTTAAGCCGGAGATGAGCGCACCTGAAGTAACGGAAAGACTGCTGAAGATGCTGGAAGAGGACAGCTTCGATGTGATAGTTTTAAATTATGCCAACTGTGATATGGTCGGTCATACCGGCTTCTTTGATGCTGCCGTTGAGGCTGTGGAAGCTGTAGATGAAGGTGTTTCCCGGATTGTTCCGGCAATCCTGGAGAGGGGCGGCCAGGTTCTTTTGACAGCCGATCACGGCAATGCCGAGCAGATGCTTGATGATGATGGTGAGCCCTTTACCGCCCATACCTCCAACCCGGTGCCCCTGGCCTATATTGGCGGACCGGAGGGAGTAAAAATTAAAGAGGGTATTCTGGCAGATATAGCACCAACTATGCTTGATATTTTAGGCCTGGAAAAGCCTGAAGCCATGAGCGGCAGTTCCCTGCTGGAAAGGGAAGAATAACAGCCTTAGATTAAGGTTTGATTTTACTTGATTTTTTATGCTTTATTTGCTTGTTTTAAAATATGCTTTAGAAATAATTATTTGAATCTGCAAAATAGAGGTGATTGTTAATGGTAACGATGATTTCTGATATTTATGCCCGGGAGGTACTGGATTCCCGCGGCAATCCTACAGTAGAGGTAGAGGCTTATCTGGAAAATGGAGCCATGGGCAGAGCGGCAGTCCCTTCCGGAGCTTCTACCGGTGCCCATGAAGCGGTGGAGCTGAGGGATGAAGACCAGGATAGATTTCACGGCAAGGGCGTCCTTGATGCAGTGGAAAATGTTAACAATAAAATTGGTCCTGAATTAATCGGTCATGATGCCCGCAACCAAAGTCTTATTGATCAGATTATGATAGATCTTGATGGCACCGATAACAAGGGCAACCTGGGCGCTAATGCCATTCTGGGAGTTTCCCTGGCAGTAGCCCGGGCAGCCTCCCTGGCTCAGGACAGCTATCTCTTTAATTACATCGGTGGTGTCAATGCCTGCACCCTGCCGGTGCCCCAGCTTAACATCCTCAATGGGGGAGAGCATGCTGATAATAATGTGGATATTCAGGAGTTTATGATCATGCCAGTTGCTGCCGATTCTTTCAAGCAGGCCATCAGGATTGGCTCGGAGATATACCACAGCCTGAAAAAGGTTCTGCAGAAGAAGGGTCTGAGCACTTCGGTAGGTGATGAAGGCGGTTTTGCCCCCGATCTGGCCTCCAATGAAGAGGCAATTAAGGTTATTCTGGAAGCCGTGAGGGAGGCCGGCTATCAGCCCGAAGAGGAAATTTTACTGGCTCTGGATGCCGCTGCTTCAGAAATTTATGAAGACGACAGGTATCATCTAAGAGGAGAGGGCGTAACCAAATCCTCCAGTGAAATGGTTGATTTTTATAGTGAGCTTGCCGAAAAGTATCCCATCATCTCGATTGAAGACGGGCTGGATGAAGATGACTGGGAAGGCTGGAAGCAGTTAACCACCAGGCTGGGCGATAAAATCCAGCTGGTCGGTGACGATCTTTATGTTACCAATAAAAAGCGGCTGCAGCGTGGCATTGAAGAAAAATGTAGCAATTCTATCCTGATAAAGGTTAATCAGATTGGAACCCTTACTGAAACTTTGGAAACCATCCAGACAGCCAGCCGGGCTGGTTTCACATCAGTAATTTCCCACCGTTCCGGGGAGACAGAGGATGTTACCATCTCTGATCTGGTGGTTGCCGTTAATGCCGGTCAGATCAAAACCGGAGCCCCGGCCCGGTCGGAGAGAGTGGCCAAGTATAATCAGCTGATCAGAATTGAAGAGGTGCTGGGAGATACAGCCCGGTATGCCGGAAGGGATGCCTTCTTCAACCTGTAAATCCTTTGGCTGAAAATTTATTAGAAAAACAGAAAACCCCGGGCGACCGGGGTTTTTCTGGTTGATGAGATATTTTATAAGTAAGCATTCTCAAAAAGGTTAAGTAAGCTTCTTATGGGAAATTACTATAAAATTATTGAGATATAATGAGATAAAACTGATTGACGATATTTTTGATTATTGAAAATAGCTTTAGTTAAAATTATTGAGTGATATTACTGATTCCAGCCCTGTTTTTCCATCTCCCTGATCTGACTGCTGGGTGTAAAGGGTGTATTATTCTGCGGCCGGATGTTGGCTGTTTTTTTCGGGATGTGGTTTTCCTTTACCAGTTCCTGAATGGCAACTGAAGCTGTGGCAGGGGAGATCTGTTCCTTCAGAGAGAGGTTAATTATCTCAATTATTCTATCTTCTGCAGAGCGGGGCGGGCCAATTACATCGAGCAGCAGCCTGTCCAGTTGTGCCGCCGGATTATTTCCCGTAATTTTGGGGAAGGAGCTCCGGTTATTTTCTGAGAGCTGCCTGCGAAGCCTGATTAACCTTTCCACAGTCTGGGTTCTGCTCAACATCTTCTCTCACCTGTTAGTTTTACCAGCATCTATTTCCCCCCTTCAAAATTATAAAAAAGCCTAATATCTCCTGCGGTAATCGGTTTTGGGAGAGCTGTCAAAGGCCAGCTTATAGCCCTGAACCATCTTGCTGACCCGGGAAGCAGTGTTGCGGGCTACTGCCTTCAGCCTCTCATTGGCCACAGGAGTGGTTTCCTCGTCCAGAAAGATTTCAAAATTATGATTGGAGGTGAAGATAGTGGCCAGATTATTTTTTAAACGATAATCCACCCAGTAGAGCAGAGTTTCCAGCACAAAAGGGGTAAAACGGATTTCATTAAAGATATCATCCAGCACCACCAGCCTGGCCAGTTTGACATTCTGATAGATCTGGCTCTGGCTGAAATCTTTTTCACTTCCATCTATATCATTTTTTATATCCATCAATCCTTCAGAAACATTGAGAAAATAAACAGGTGTCCAGTTGGGATGATAGGGAAAAATTCCCTGGCGAACAGTTTCTCTGTGCTTAAATTCCTCTTCAGCAATCTCCCGGGCAGCCTTCTTTAGAGCAGCAACGGCCAGATGGGTTTTGCCAATGCCGGGATATTTGCTGAAAAGATAAACCGACTGGGGTAATTTCATGGCGGTAGATATATCTTTAACGTATTTAGAAAATTTCTCAACAATTTTCTGATTTTGTGAGGACAAAATGCTGCTGTCAAAGTTTTCCAGGGAGCAGTCCTGGAAGAGAGGGTCGATATTGGCCTGCCTGATAATATGATCATATATTCTGCTGATAATTTTATCCCGGGAGAGCTCAGTTCCATCCTCTTTTTTCGAGCTCTTCGACATCTTCGAGTTTTTCTCTTTCTTCTTTTCCTCGATGATCTTCTGAAAGCGATTTTTCTCCATTTTGCATTTCTCCTTCGCAGGATCTCTGATAGCCTCTCCAGGTGGTTATATCATTTTCCAGCAGGTCATTTAATATTTTTTTCAGATAGGAGACCGGGTTGCCCCGGGCCTTTTCTGCTGCATAGGCTATTAATTTATTTAGTAGCTCCAATTCCATTCCCTTTTCCAGATAAGAGATAAGATGATTATATTCGGTTGGAGTTAACAGTCGGCCGGGAAAATGATTCTGCCAGCAGTAAACCAACTCCTCCTTATCTGTCAGCTCCTCTTTGTCTGTCAGAAAAGGAGGGGGTTTTGTGTCTGAATTATTCTTGCTTTTATGTTCTGTAAATTCCACGGTTAAATTCTGCTGCTGTTCTTCATCTGCAGACTTATCTTCCAGTTCCAGCCAGCTGGTATTATCCAGTTTAATTAAGATCTTTCTGATTTCTGCCGGTCTGAGGCCTGCGTCTCTGGCTATCATCTCGGGTTCCACCGTAATTTTATCCTGAGAATCTGCCCTGGACCAGAGGATAGCCAGCACCAGTTTTTCTTCCCTGTTAAGCTTCTCTGACTGCCAGATTTTCTTGAGATTTTCCCTGAGATTTTGCTCTTTTTCGGACATAAATCCGCAACTCCTTGAGAAAACTCGCTGCTGCTGGATAAAGTTGCCTTTATATTTTAAATCCCCCGGTTGCAGCAGCTTAATATAATTATCTAATTAAGGATATTATCCAGTTAATTTCGGATATAATCTAATATTAGCTGATAAAATATATGATTATCAGCTTATGATTATCATTATCGGTTTATGATTATCGGGCACATACACTGGTTAAATCCCAGCTATCTGAGTAAATATAAAATGAAAAAAGCTTTAAAGTGCAGAGTAAATTTCGTATAATAAATATAACACAGAAAGCGCTCATTTTCAATTACAACTTATTCCTGTATGACAAAAAATTATTTTTCAGCTCTTAGTAATTGTATTTTGAATTGAGTTATGTTAAAATAATTAAAGGTAAGGCAATCAGTATAAATTTATAATAGAAACCTTTTCCAGGAGGTGTAATGAGTTGACCGCTTTAAAAGTAATACACCTGATAATTTCTCTGGCAGTAATTGTCGGGGTGCTGCTGCAGTCAGGTAAGAGTGCCGGGCTTTCCGGTGCAATTGATGGTGGTGCCACCCAGTTTTTCGGTT
>PWHA01000264.1 GCA_003554685.1 Halanaerobiaceae bacterium | reverse complement strand
GGTACGATTATCGGAGGATTTATTGTCGGTCTTCTGGAAACCGCTTCTTACTATGGTCTGGGTTCGGGCTGGCAGGATGTGGTAAGTCTGACCGTTATAATTTTTATCCTTATATTTAAGCCCTCCGGCCTTTTTGGCAAGGCTGTCAAAGGCATCTGGGAGCAGTGATAATATGAATAATAATAAAATAAATAATAATGGCAATAATTCAGAAGAGATAAAGGATGGCGAAAAGAGAGCCGATACAGCTGGCTCAGCTGGCGAAAATTCTGGTAATCCTGAATCAGCCGGCAAGACCAGAGAAATCGAGGCTGTTTCACAGGGAATATCTGGCAAATCTGGCAAATTAGGCAGAGCAGGAGGAATTAATGCCCTGTTAGGCAGGATTGGTCTGGGGCCTCTAAGCCTGCTGGCCTTTGTTCTGCTGGGACTGGCTCCGCTTATCATTGAAGATAGATTTATCATCCATTTGATGATTTCCGGGATGATGTTTGGGACTCTGGCCATGGGATTTGATTTTACCGTTGGATATATAAATATTGTAAACTTTGGCTATGCAGCCATTATGGGCGTGGGAGCCTATACATCAGCTCTGACAGTTTCTCGCCTGGGTATGTCACCCTGGCTGGGGATGGTATTCGGGGGTGTAATAGCAGCTGTGATGGGTTTTTTAATTGGAGTTGTAACCCTGCGCTTAAGGGGACTATTTGCAGCTGTTATGGCCTGGTTTGTTGGATTAACCCTGATGGCTATGACAGCCAATCTGGTTGATCTGACAAGAGGCTGGCTGGGATTGAGAGTTCGACCGCTCTTTGCCACCCCCGATCGCACTCCTTATTTTTATACGATTTTCGTGATCACCGTTTTATCCTATATTATTTTTCATCGTTTGACCAAGGGGAAAATGGGGGTGGCTTTTAAAGCAATTGGACAGAATCAGGATGCCGCTCACTCGGTGGGAGTAAATTCCACCAAATACAAAATAATAAACTTTACCATTTCCTGTGCTCTGGCCGGGGTGGTCGGGGGATTTTACGGCCATTTCGTGGGAATTTTGACACCGGCTGTCATGCATACCCGGGAGACGGTAGAGGTTCTGGCCCTGGCATATATTGGAGGACGGGGGAGTATCTGGGGTGGTCTGCTGGCTGCCTTTATAATTATCCCTGTTTTTGAATACCTCCGACCTCTGATGGCTATGAGATTTGTCATCTATGGTATTTTGCTGATGCTGGTTATGATTTTTTATCCTGGAGGTATGAGCCAGTTCTTTGCCTTTATCAAAGCTCAGATATTCAACCGTTCCAGCAAGGTGGAGGATAGAGCTTAATCCCGGTATGATAAAGACGCTTTACTGGAAAATCAGCTGAATTGTTGATTGCTGCTAAATATCAGGCAGATAAAGGAGGTGAGCAGGCAGAATATTTCTGGTTGGAACTACGGGGAAGTTAGCTGGAGATAGGATAGGAAAGGGAAAGCAGGAAAAGAACAGGAGAGGAAAGCGGATAAGTTAAAGGCAAGAAGAGCAGGTAAGATACAGTCAAGAAGAGCAGAAAAAATGCGGGCGAGAAGAGCAGAAAAAGAACAGGAGAGGAAGGCTGAGAAGATACAGGATACAGGCGAGAAGAGCAGAATAGCAGATAAAGTAAAAAAGAAGAAAGAAGAAAGCAAGAAATTAAGATATGGATGAAAGAGGAGAACAGAGTATATATGCTGAAATACTAGAGTTATTAACTCAAGGCTTAAATCAAATAAAAACTTTAAAACAGGGGGTCTATTAGATGAGCTGGAAAAAATCTACATTTATATTAGCGGTGAGTCTATTACTGGTGCTGGGGCTGTCTCTATCCGCTGCAGCTGATGTGCTGACAGTGGGGGGGGTGGGTCCCTATACCGGACCTGCAGCCCGGACTGGAGAAGAGTTTCAGGGAGCAGTGGAGATGGCCTTTGAAGAGATTGATTATCAAATAGGAGATTATGAAATTAACCTGGTCTGGGTAGATTCTGAGTCCGACCCGGAAAGAGCGGTAAGGGCTTATGAAGATGCCATAATGAGAGATGGAATGCAGGTCGGAATATTGAACTGGCACAGCTCGGTAGCTGTAGCGCTGATGGACGCAGCAGCTCGCAATCAGATTCCTCATTTCTTTGGTTTTGGAGCTACTGAAGTAATTATAGAAACCTTTGAAGAGGACCCGGATTATTACAGCTACTGGATGGGCAAAACCTGGCCAATTCCAGAGAAGTTAAGTGGAGCCTACGTAGAAGCTATTCAGGGTGCTGTTGATGAAGGGCTCTGGGAACCGAGGAACAAGAGAGTTGGTATTTATGGCGAAGATACTGACTGGGGTCGGAGTTTCGGTGCTGGAATTGCCGGAGATTTTGAAGAAGCAGGCTGGGAGGTAGTAACCCATGAGTATTATGAAGCAGGTGAGACTGATCTTTATCCTCTGCTAACCAGCTTAAGAGACGCTGATGTCAGCGTTGTAGCCGGTACTGATGCCAGTGCTCCTTCTTTTTCTGCTTTTGTAACTCAGGCCAGAGAAGTTGGACTAAATAGTTTAATTGTTGCTGACGGTCTGGGCTGGGTGGGAGAATGGTATGATATGACCGGTGAGGCATCCAATTATGTGCTGGATCAGATTCCCGAATGGCCCAGCGAAGAAGCCCGGCAATGGGCGGCAGATTTTGAAGATAAATACGGAATTACTCCCAGTACTTCTGCTGCCGGTCAGGCCTATGACCAGGCCAGATTTTTCATTCACATTGCTGAGACTGCCTATGATCTCCACGGTGAACTGAACAGTGAAGTGCTGTATTCTGTTGGTCAGAATCTCCTCTGGGAGGGTGAACTTTATTTCGATGATGGCCTGATTCACGAAAGGTATATGTACACTCCGGAGACCATTCCCGATCCGGTAGTCGGGGAAGGTTACTTTATCTTCCCGGTTTTACAGTACTTTGATGGAGTGGGACAGATTGTCTGGCCTGATTCCATGAAGGAAGCAGATCTGGAGATTCCGGACTACCTGCAGGAATAAAGTAAAACCGGTAAAATTAAGCTGAAATTTGATAATCAGCTATGAAAAATTTGAGAAAGACATCCAGTGAGCAGCTATGATAGATATATAGCCAGGTAAATCATTAGAATTCTGTTTGCAGGAATGAATGTTTTAATTATTGGAGCAATTTATAATAGCTAACTGGCTGGAAAGCAGGATTTCAACCGGGAAATGAAGAGATAAAAGAGTGGAGAGATGGTAGATAATTGACATCATCTCTCCACTATAATTCCCTGTTTGAATATATTACTGTCGGGAGTGATTAACAGCAGATGATACTAAAAACTGAGAAGGTAGTAAAGAGATTTGGTGGTCTGGTGGCCGTTAATAATGTTTCTCTGGGAGTAAATGAAGGAGATATCTTTGGCATAATCGGCCCCAATGGCGCCGGAAAAACAACATTTATCAATGTAATCACCGGTTTTTATCAGCCTGAAGGCGGCAAGGTTGAGTTTAAAGGAGAGGATGTCACCGGTTTTAAATCTTCCCGGCTCTGTCATCTGGGTATGGTAAGAACCTTTCAGATTGTTAACCCCTTTCCCCAGATGACAGTACTGGAAAATGTTAAAGTTGGTTCGCTGTTTGGCAACGAAGCCAGCAGAGAAGACCCTGAAGAAAAGGCAGAAAGAATGCTGGACTTTATTGGCTTCAAACTGCCCCGCTATACTCTGGCAGCCCAGTTGAACTCCAACCAGCTGAAATATCTGGAGCTGGCCCGGGCTCTGGCCACCGACTGTGACCTGTTGATTATGGATGAGCTGGCTGCCGGACTGACTCCCGGTGAGCTGCCGGATCTCTGTAATTTAATCCGAAAGATCCGGGATACTGGTGTTACAGTGATTATTATTGAACATGTGATGAAGCTAATAATGGAGGTCTGTGAACGGATTGCTGTTCTGCACTACGGTGAGAAAATAGCCGAGGGCAGTAAAGATGATGTGGCAAATGATCCCAAAGTAATTGAAGCCTATCTGGGAGAAGAGCATGCAGTTTAAACTGGAATAAGGGGCGTATTAATATGCTTGAGCTTAAAAATGTTAATGCCGGTTATGGCGAATTACAGGTTCTCTATAATATTTCCCTTAGTGTGGAAAAGGGCGAGTTTATTTCTCTGGTAGGACCCAATGGCGCGGGGAAAACCACAACTTTGCGAACAATTTCTGGAATTATAAAACCTATTTCCGGTGAGATTGATTTTCTGGACAATAAAATTGAGACGGCTACTCCCCAGCAAATCACCCGGCAGGGAGTGAGTTTTGTTACCGAAGATGGCTGTCTTTTTCCTGGAATGAGCATTAAAGATAATCTGGAAATGGGTGCCTATATTATTAAAGATAAAGATAAAAAACAGGAGAATCTGGAGCATGTTTTTGAGCTCTTTCCCCGGCTGGCAGAAAGGAAAAAACAGCTGGCCGGAACTTTAAGCGGTGGGGAGCGAAAGATGTTATCCATCGCCCGGGGATTAATGTCCAATCCCCAGGTGCTGCTGGTTGATGAACCCTCCCTGGGACTGGCTCCTCAGCTGGTGAGTAAGGTTTTTGAAACCCTGCAGCGCCTGAATGCAGAGGGGGTAACAATTCTGCTGGTGGAGCAGAATGTGAATACTGCTCTGAAACTGACAGACCGCACCTATGTGCTGGAGCAGGGAGAGATTGCCCTTTCGGGACTCAGCAGTGAGCTTCTGCAGGATGATCATGTGAAAAATTCTTATCTGGGAATCAGAGAAAGAGAATAAGATAAAAAATTATCTGGCATTTTCCGGGTCATTGGCAGAAAACCAGCTGGAATTTTGCGGGAAGTTATTTCCAGCAGAGGACTTGCTGACTGGCCGCCAGTGTTCTATTTTGGTTGATAGTGAACAGGCAGTTGGGAGGTAAAAAACCTATGAAACCTAATCGGATAAATTTTGCTTCACCTCAGCTGCAGTTTTTTTCAGAGGATCAGCTGGATCAGCTGCATTTTAAAACTATAGAGGTGTTGGAAAGAGTGGGAGTTGAGGTCAATCACCAGGAGGCTCTTAATCTGCTGAAGGAGGCCGGGGCCCGGGTTGATGGTCAAAGGGTAAGAATACCGGGCTGGCTGGTAATAGAGGCACTGAGGAAAGCTCCTGAAAGGATTGCTCTCTGCACCCGGTCAGGCGAGAGAGCCTTACAGTTAGAAAAAAACCAACCCTATTTTGGGCTGGGATCTGATCTGCCCTATACCTTTGATTTTGAGACGGGGGAGAGAAGAGAATCCCGAAAAAGTGATGTAGCCCGGGCGGCCAGAGTGGCTGACAGGCTCGATAATATCGATTTTATTATGTCGATGGCGATCGCCACTGAATTTGATCGTTTTTCTTATCTCCATCAGTTTCATGCCATGGTGGAAAATTCCCGCAAACCTGTGGTTTTTACCACCAGGGATGGAGAAGATCTGGAGCAGATCATTGAAATTGCAGCTATGGTGGCAGGAGGGCGGGATGAATTGAGGTATAACCCCTTTATTGCCTGCTATGCCGAGCCGATCTCTCCCCTGCATCATGCCGAGGAGAGTCTTGCTAAGCTTTTGATCTGTGCTGAATCCGGCATTCCTGTTATTTATACTCCTGCTCTGATGGCAGGGGCTACAGCCCCGGTTACCCTGGCGGGAGCGGTGGTGACTGCCAATGCAGAGTTGTTAAGCGGACTGGTAATCCAGCAGCTGAAAAAGGAGGGCGCTCCCTTCATTTATGGAGGTGTAGCCACGATCCTTGATATGCAGACCTCGCTTATGTCCTATGGAGCTCCGGAGTTTCACATGAACAGCATGGTCCTGACTCAGCTTTCACAAAAATATCAGCTGCCGATGTTCAGCACGGGGGGCTGTACTGATTCGCCGGTTTTAGATAAACAGGCGGCTCTGGAGCAGATGTTCTCACTGCTGACTGCAGCTTTAAGCGGAGCCAATTTGATTCATGATGTGGGCTATGTTAACAACGGACTGACTCAATCGCTGCCCTCGCTGGCAATCAATAACGAAGCAATCAGCCTGGTAAAAATATTTTTGCGTAGTTTTCAGGTCGATGATAATACCGTCCCTCTGGATGTGATTGCTGAGATCGGTCCCCGGGGGGAATTTTTGACTCATGAGCATACCTATCAAAACTTCAAAGAGGAGTTGTGGAGTCCTGAACTCTTTATCCGGGAGAGCTATGAAAACTGGGAAAACAAGGGAGCTAAAACCCTTGAGGACAGGGCCCGGGAGGTTGTGCAGGAAATACTTGCAGAGGAGAATGAAGCGCTGCTTGATCCGGCTGTGAATCGCGGGATTGAGGATTATCTTGACAGAGTCTGAGCTTTGCTTTGCTGGAAAAATTGAGGTTGGGTTTTTGGGGTTAGGCTTTATGGGTT
>PWHA01000342.1 GCA_003554685.1 Halanaerobiaceae bacterium | reverse complement strand
GGATTTCAAAACCATCATCAAGCTCCACCAGAAACATTATGGTGGAAATCTTCGCCTCCTCTTCACCTTCAGCCTGATAGGCCTCATAGAGAAAAAGATCGGCCCTGCCATCAAGCTGATAATAAATCTCATCAGCAATCTCCGCTGATCCTTCTCCCAGCTCCAGATTCAGCTGTTCTGCCAGACCTGCTGACTGAATCGGACTGGAGTGCAGCGACGCAACCATAAAAATCAAGCTGCCAGTCAGCAAAACAATGAAAATATTCCGGGTCATCTGAAGAATAAGACCTGATATTTTATTTTTGTTGGTTCTATTACCTCTAATTTTTAAGTTTACATTCATTTTTGATACCATCCTGGATAAGTGTTTTTTCATATAATTTCCTCTAATTATGATTGGCCAGCCTCATCAATTTCATTTTTCTCAAAAGGTTCAAACTCTACCGGGCCTTCAATCATTTCCTCAATCTCCAGCCTGATTTCATCTTCATCTCTATCTCCATTATCTGTTCCCCACCAGTTTGATGCTGCATCAAGCTTTATATTATCAAGAAGATCTTCCTCGCCGCCATGGGCAATAACTCCAAGAGCATTCTCCTGAATGTTATTCCTGCTAATAAAGCTTTCAGCCACCGCAGTTTCACCAATAAATTCTGCGCCCTTTGAGCCATTATATCTGATATTATTAAACTCTATCTCTGCAGCAGAATTATCAATAATCAAACCTGCTGCTGACTGGTCCTCAAAATCATTATACTTAATTACCAGATTTCCGCCCTCTTGCTGTAGCAATCCATTGTAATTAAACTCTACTTCATTGCCGGAAAATTCCCCTGAAGAGGCAGTCATATTTATCCCATATTCATTATTGTAATAAAATGTATTTTTGCTTATTTTAAAATTATCTACAGAATTCAGCAAAATCCCATATTCATTATTTTCAAACTCACTATCTTCGATTTCAACTTCACTGTTTGATAACAGTTCTAAAGCTGCCTGCCCATTGGACTTAAATATGCTGTCTGAAATTGAAACAGGCCCTCCTTCTATTCTAGCTCCAGCGGCATAGCTCCGGAGTATATCACCATTAAGAAGTTCAAACTTTCTGGAGTTTTCAGCTCTAATACCAGTAGAATTGCGATTAATCTCATTACCATCCAGTTTCAAACTGCTACTGTGAGCATAGATACCAGCCCCGTCATTTCCTGCCCCATTATAATGAATTACATTATTACCCAGAAAAACATCGCTGTCATCAAAACTAATGCCATACTCATTATAGCCAATCTCATTATCAGTGGTTTCAGCCTGGCTGCCTTCCAGTACCAGACCCTGAGATTTGTTTTCTCGAATCATATTGTTATCTAATTTTAGGTCACTGCTGGATACTGCAGATAGCCCGGTTAACCGGGCTTCAATAACATTATCCCGGATTACCGCGGAGCTTCTCTGAATTTCAACACCGGTCATACTATTGTCGCCGGCAATTATGTTTTTCTCCAGAGTAATTCCGCTGCTGTCAGCAACCTTAATCTGAGAACCAGCAGGAATGGTGAATCCCTTTAAACTAACATCATCAGCTTTTATGCTAACTCCAGAAATAGCCGTATATTCCTCATTATGGTCAAAAAAAGCTTCAATTGTTAAACCGAGAGTAGTAATGGTGATTTCCTCATGAACCCCATGAAACACTATCAAAGTATCACCCGGTCCTGCTTCATCAACGTGTGACTGAAGATCAGCAGTTACGTTATGAGATTTTATGGCATTAAATCTGATGGTCTCTCCAGCTCGAGAAGAATCTACTCTTACAAATTCCTGATAAAATTCTCGGTCTCCATGTTCGGGCTCAATTTTATTTTCTCGCCGCAAATTTGCCAGGGTTCCCCTGGCTGTACCATTTTCATAATCAAACTCATCCAGGACATTGCCATTTGCTATAACCCTCAGATCTCCAATCTCTTCCTCATCCAGACCGGTAATTTCAACCTGGATATCATACCCTAAAACATCTGCAATATCACAGCCGGTTAATATTATGAGCAGCAGAGCCATCCCCAGAAATAAACCAACAATTTTCCCGGCACTTTTATTCAACCATTTTCTGCCCGGCATTTTTCGACCTCCCCGGATAATTTTATAACTCGATAAACATAAATTAAGATAATCTGCATTTTGTTTTTTGCTGCTTCTATATTAATTCTTTCTTTATCTGATATCAATATTCCTGCCTTGCTTTTAATATTATACAATTACAGGCAGGAAAGTCACAGCAAATGCTGAAGTTTAATTACACAGGTTGCCAGGCATAGAATGCCAGAAAAGGCAAAGGAGAGCTGTTTTATGTGCTTTAATATTATGATTAGCTTTAATTTTTTCAGATTTGGTAGAGAAAGGGAAAGAACCCCGGATCCGGCTAAATCAGTATATAGAACTACTTTTAGTAAACTAAAACTGGCACTACAGCTGCTCTTACTGGCTTTTTTAGTAGCTATCCTGATTCCAGGGAATATTTCAGCTGATACAGGTTCAGGTTTCTGGAACTGGCGAGCCTATGAAAGCGACAACTTTGTTCTCTTTTTCCCCACCGGCTATGAAAATCAGGTCAAGCTCAAACTTCCTGTTTTGATTTCCCTGCTTCCCACAGATAAAAAACTGCTTTAAAGTTTCCTGAAAATTCATCTGATAATTAACTCTGGTATTTTCTTTCGCCGCTTCAGGAAAAAACAATACTCCCAGATCAAGGTCGCTAAATTTATCTGCTGCAAATAAATTACCAGCCTAGCCTGAGAAAATCAGCTTAAACTCCTGAAAATCTCATCAGGAGAATGCCCTTTAAGAGCCCAGTGAGGAATACTGTTATGAAAATCGGTAATAAGCCCCAGCAGGTCGCCGGCATCCTCTGCCCTCATACCGAAGATTATTTCCTGCAGCTCAGCCAGAATTCTTTCCTGCTCGTAGTCATTGTTGATCATATTATACAAAATTTGACCAAAATCAGATTCCTTGACATCATACATTACCGCAGAATCATCCAGCTCAATATGTTTCCTCTTGAGAAATTTCTTCAGCCCCTTCACTTTCTTAGCCTGTCGGGGGATATAATTATTCACCGCAAATTCAATTTCACTTTCAGTGGGCCGGTAATATTCAATTTCCGTCCGGCTCTCCTGTGCCCCTGCTATCCTCAAAGGCTCTTCCACATGAGCTAAAAAATAATAAGTTCCCATATGACCAAACTCATACTTCTCAAGAACCGGATTAAGTTTTCTCCACTCCTCAATAAGCGAATAATAATACTCCAGGTCAATTTCAAAATCAAACCACTCATCAGCCAGCTCCAGCAGTTTATACTCCTCCAGAACACCGCAGTAAAAAAACTGTCCCACTGTATAATTAATCAGCCTGGTGTTGGTCCTGATTCGCTGCTGGAACTGTCTTTTATTTTCAACTCTGGCCAGCACCTTTTTGATTTCCTCCGGCATTACCTGAATCAGGTCCTCCTGATACCTCCCGGCAAAAAGAACCCCTCTTTCCTGAAGGTACTGATACATTCTCACATTAACAATGTTATCCGGTCGATATTCAGCTGGAACCTGAACAAAATTTTCCTGACTGGCAGTGGAAAGAAAAGCCTGCAGATACTCCAGTAAATCTCCGGTTATCATGTTAAGCCAGCGGATTAAATATCCGGGGAGCTGAGCTGCCAGCGCTTCGGCAAGCTCACTCTTATTTAACTGGCTGATGCCGCTGATTTCGTAATTCCATCTGATCCTGGTAAGTTCATCCTTTGTCAGATTGGCCAGCATCTCTTCCAGGCTCCACTGCGGATCAATTTCTCTCTCCATCCGGGAAAGAAAATCATCCGTGGGCAATCTTCTCTTTTCTTCTTCAAATTCTTCAACAGACACCTTATCAAATATATCATCGCCATATAGCCCAAAAAATTCCTCAATTAGCTGCTCCAGCTTTTCTTCGTCAGTTAAATCCCGGTGGTCTATTTGTATAGCTGTTTCCATTAATTTTTCCAACAAATTGCCCGGCATACCTTTCTCATCGATAATTTCTTGATTATCAATATCGCCAATATCACCAAACTCTTCTTCCCAATCAAAATCATGCCCCTCATGCCCCTCATGCCCCTCATGCCCCTTAAGAAACTCATAAAGATCTTCCAGTGATTCTAACAGTGATTCTAACCTAGGAGGTCCATCATCATTTAACTCTGGAAAATCATCTTCAATCCCGCTTCCTCTGAGGCTGAAACCCTCATCGTTAAGGCTCACACCATATTCCTCGCCCTTACTTTTCACCGGGTGCCCCTTTAACAGCCAGCAGTGAGCCTCCTGGCGAAAATCAGCAAGTACCCCCTTTATCTCCCTGATTTCATCCTGATTTAGAGAGACTTCTCCCTGCAGTTCTATCTCATCCACCAGAAAATCAGTTAGATAATCCAGGGAAAATCCCGTGTTAAATTGAAAAAACAAACGATCCACAATATACCTCAGATTTACCTTGCCGTAAGAGTTATCCCCAACTTCAAGATAATTATCCAGATATTTGCTCTTCAGCTTCCTGATAGCCGGCCAGGGAAGTGATTCCGCAGCATTCACATACTCAATATCCTCTTCCTTTAAAGAATAATAATCCAGAGAATCCCGAATCCCCCAGACCAGCATCTCAGGACCTTCAAACTGTCCCTGATATTTATCAATAAACTCATGGTAGAGATAGGTAAAGCCGGCAAAATCATATTCTTTAATATCTCCGTAAATCCTCCGGTGTTCTTCAATAACATTCCGGATAAATTTATTATCAAGATTAATTTCCAGCATATTATTTATTTTATCCCTGATGGTAGTAAAAAGGACCATTCCATAATAAAAAAGATGGGTGGTAATATAAGAGGCTATAAACGTATTTAAATCAATAATCTCATATATCTCATCGTCAAAAGCCTCCCTGAACCCCTCTCTTATTTCCTCAGGCATGAGATATATCCCATCGCTGCCAGGCTTCTCCCCAACCAGCCCCAGTTCAGCCAGCTCCTCAGCAATAATCATCGAATTTATTTTCTCCCGGGTATCAAGTTTTCCCTGTTCAACAAATTCCAGGATAACATCACAGGTTGGCCGGATCATTTTAGCCACCCAGTTATCAAGATACTCCGGCAGCATTTCAACCAGAGCCTCTCTTAACTCCGCCTTATTCAGCTGACTTATTCCGGGAATTTCAAATCTCCTGCGAATCCTGATCAGTTCAGCCTTTTTAAACCCCTGAAGATTACTCTCTAGCGTAAGATTAAAATTTCCCTCACCCACATTAACGCCTCCTGCCTAATAAAATGGTGGTACCGGGTTCCCCCCGATTTTTCGACAAATAATACTCGATAAATAAATCAAACAACAAAACTATTTAATCAACTGTTTCTATCACTCTGTTTCTGTTTTTAATAGTACCTAATAGTACCTTCTATTAACTTAACTTCATCCCCCTGGGTAAAAAAATAAGCACAAACAATCCTTGAAATGCTGGTAAAAAGAGTCTATTTCTCTAAATCAGACAATATACTACGCTTATAACCTTGAATAGATCTCCACCAGCCAACATCCGAAATTTCCTTTTTTACTCTAGTTCCCGTTTCACCCATCTGCCACTGCCATTCATGCAAATTATCTTTGCCGGTATTCAGGGTTATCTCTGTTAATCTTAGCTTTTCCCAGTCTCTTATGACTTCAACTGCCTCCCGGGTTATACCGTTTTCTCTAAGTTTCATCTCAGCTTTTTTGGTAAGATAAAAGGCAAGAAAACAAATTAAGACATGGGCTTTAATCCTGCGCTCCTTCCAGTGATAGACAGGGCGTATCTTGAGAAAGCTTTTAATATTGCGGAAAGCTCTTTCAATCTGAGGTTGCTTCATAAAGGCCTCTTTTATTTCTTCTGCAGTTTTATCATCTTTATCAACCGAGGTTTCAAGCACAAATTTGCCTTCACGTTTCTTGCGTTCCTTAAGAGCTTTTTTGTCTAGAGAAAACTCAAGATCAAATTTTCCCTTTTCATCAGGAGTATTATCTTGATTTAAAGGTTTAATTGTGATATTCCAAAGGTCCTTTACACCGGCACTTTTAAGCAGATCTTCAATTTTTTTGTAGAGGCTGTTCCAGGTATAATAGCTGCCCTTAGCTGCGGTTTTTTTAAGCATCTTAAGCTCATTTTTAACGGTTTTAATACCCTGAATGCGCCTTTTCATCTCTCTTCTTTTACGCCATTTAGAACTGCAGCCAATAAAACGCTTGCCATCATCCTCCCACTCTAAGATGCCTACATCATCAAGTAAAGAAAGCTGTTCGGGGGTGCGGCTTAAAAGCTGGCTCTTTTGCAAACGCCAGTCAGTGCTTAGGATATAATCCAGGCCATAATCTAAAATTTTATTTATATTCGATTTGCTGTACATGC
>PWHA01000080.1 GCA_003554685.1 Halanaerobiaceae bacterium | reverse complement strand
ACCTTCTCCCAGAGCATCGTTTAACAATTTACCCCAGGTAGGCAGGACAGGGTCACCCAGCCCCAGCACTGCCAGTGAAGCCTCCAGAAATACATAGGTCGGTATCACTGTAACAAACTGAGGAATCAGGGTCGGGATAATTTTGGGCAGCATATAAAAGAAGATAATTCTTTTATTGCTGGTGCCATAGGACTCAGCCGCTTCTATGAAGGGTGCCTCCCGAACCTGCAAAAACATGGCTCGATAGGTTTTGATAGCCGGGCTGAAAACCCCTTTAACTATAATCACTCCCAGCATGACCCAGAGGCTGCGGGAGTAAAACATTCCCACTAAAATTAAAAGAGGCAGGGTGGGGATGATCATATTTACCTCGGCCACCCTCTGAATTGCTGCATCCACAAAACCCCGGTACCAGACACCTACAGCTGAAATAATAAAGGTGGAAATATTTGCCCCTACGGCTGCCAGCACACCGAACATCAGCGCTACCGGTGTGCCCCAGAGCAGGGCAACACCCAGATCTCGACGGCGGTGATCGGTGCCACCGAATCCATGGACCTGACCGTAGGATACCGCCCTTACATTTATATCGGCATCCTCTTCAAAAAGAAAGCCGCTGACGATTATTTCATATTCTCCCTTTAAGGGTACATTTTCTTCATAATCGGGATCTCTGAAGATACCAATCCGGGGGGCCATACCATCAGCCTGCCGCCTGAGTTCGGCCAGCTGACCTAGCCTTCTTATCGATTCTCTCTGAATAGAAAAGTCATCTGTATTGAATTCCCGACCGTCAGGAGTTCTAATCATGACAGAAACATGAGGTCTGGTCTCCTCATATTCAGATTCAAAGAAAAGATTGAACTCCCGGGGAAAGCCATCATACTGATAATCATAGAGTAGAACGAACTCAAACTCCTTTACACCGTTCATGGATTCTATCGTTTTAGCTTCAGGATAATCCCGGGCGTCAATTTTATCTGTCCGGGGAAGGTCATCCCTGGTGAACCAGTCTACATAGGTGGGCCGGGCATTACGGGGACTTTCAGCCCAGATAGCTCCACCACGCCAGAGCATTATTGCTTCTTCATAGGGTATAACAATTACCGCAACAATTGCTGTGATAATCAGGATTGCAATCAGCGTCCCCCCGATGATAACAGAGGGGTACTGCTTGACCTGCCTTAACCTGTTTTTCAATCTTTCCATCATTGTCTATTACCTCCCGCACCAGCACCCATTTTAACTCTGGGATCCAGCAAGGCATATAATATATCAAGCACAAAAACAGTTGCCGCCAGCAGATAGGCATATATCACCTGGCCGCCAACTATAATTGGTACATCAAAAAGTCCAATAGCCTCATATAACATTCGACCCAGTCCGGGCCAGTTAAAGACCTGTTCCAGGATAATTGCCCCCATCCACATGACAATCATACCCAGAGCAAAACTTGTTATGATGGGAGGCAGAGTGGGTCTCAAAATATATCTTCTCTCAATAGCCCGGTTGGAAAGCCCTTTAGCCTTGGCCATCTCCACATAATCTTCACTGGAATATATTAAAAAGAATGTTCTCCAGTTGTAAATGGTCAGGAAAAAGCCTCCCATAACCAGGGCAGTAACAGGAAGAATTAAATGCCTCAGCACGCTCAGAGCATATAAATGGGTCTCCCGGGGAGGTGGAGCTTTAACCATGCCCCCAAAGGGCAGCCAGCCCAGTACCGCAGCAAAAATTAATATTAAAAATATTCCATAAAACCAGCCCGGAGCTGCTGAACTGGGAGCCAGCACCACCACCAGTTTATCGAGCTTGCTCCCGTACCTACGAGATAGGAATAAAGCACCGAATAAGGCCACAAAAAACATAATTAAAAAATAACTCATCATCAGCATCAGGGTGGGGGGCAGGCGCTCTAGTATAATTAACTGCACTCTTCGAGACCCGGCATCACTGGTCATCTGTTCAGCCCGTCCCAGATCAAGAGTTATGGCATCTCTTAAATAATAAAAACTTCTTAAAATAAAAGGTTGATCTAAACCCAACCGGCGTCTTTCCTGTTCTACCATTTGTTCTTCGTATTCCCGCCTTCTTTCCGAAGGCCAGTCGGCCATTTCACTGGACATTGCCATCATCTGCATACCTACATTTTCGCGAATCTGTCCCATTCTAATATTGTCAACCGCTCCACCCATATTAGCAATTAAAATCAACAGATAAATTGCTACCACTACCGTTATAAAGAGAGCTATCAAACGAAATCCAAAATATTTTGCAATGCGTTTGAGATTACTTCCAGAGTCACCCTCTTCTTTCACATCAGGTTCCTGAGATTCCACCTCAGGAACATTGAATTGCTGATCCATCAAGGCACCTCCTAAACATTTTTGCAATAAGAAGTCGCGGAGCAAATAGCTTTCTCCGCGACTTCCCCTTTTAAGCCGCTTAACTTCGGCATCTGATGTTTACAGCTGCTTCATCTAATTCCTTGCCTTAACTATTCTATTCAAAGGTTACAATTGAGAGCGCTTCCATGACCGGCAGAGCAACCCGGTGCGAGGTTACTACAGTCTCAAAGGTAGAGGACCCGAAGGAGAGTCGAGAAGTTATATCACCACTGATTTCTGCTCTCCAGTGTCCTTCCTCCACCATTTCGGCAGTTACAGTATCAATCAGTCTATCAGCTTCATCGAAAACTAGAACACTGACAGTATCGAGATCTTCGTAGAGATAGGGTTCATCAGCAAAGAATACTGTAATGTCAAGTGTCAGATCACTGCCCATTCTCACTGCTCCCGGTCCTGTGACTCCCACTTCAGGGATCATCGGCTCAACAAACATCTCCCAGCGGTCAGCCCGGAAGGGATAATCTTCATTTCTGGCCAGCTCAACAATGCCTTCAACCGGATAGGCTGCATCCAGATAATAGGGGCCGGTTCCTAACCAGAAGTGCCCCTTATCCTGATACCAGTCATAGAGGTTTTGATATCTTTCCATAGCCTCTTCTTCGGAAATGAATTCACCCAGGGTATTTTCGTAGGGAATAAAGGCCTCATCCATGGCCTGCTGGAGATGATTGTACATGATATCCAGACTGGGGCCGCCAATCATATTGAGATGTTCAACTTCCAGAGCATCGGCCTTGCTGGAAGAAGCGGCAACCTCCTCATTAACTTCCGCCAGATAGCCTATTGCCATATTATGCCAGGCACCCGGCCCCTGCGCAAAATAGGGGAAGAGAGAAGGAATATACCATTCAGCATCCAGATAGTAAAGATTAGAGTAATACTCTACTGTTATCGGATCCTGATCAATTATTCTTGCTCCTCTAAAGGTATCCATAAATGATTCATAGCTGGGTACCTGAGCCTCATCAAAGAAATCGCTCTCTTCAAAGGCCCGGTCAAAGGACATTATGAATCCCCAGACCAGATCTGCCGCAGAGAAATTACTGCCATCATGCCATTTTAAATCCTGCTGGATATTTTCAGGATAAAAAGTGGTAACTGCTCTTCGGGCGTTTACTCCTTCAGGATACTTTTCACCTACGGTAATAAATCTCTGCTCAACGGGATCCCAGTCAGCCCAGGCATCCTCGGGAACTTCGGTGCCACCTTCAACAAATTCCAGTTCTACCCAGTCCAGCGTTTTGGTGACAGGCAGGCCCTCTTCGACAACAACTTTAGCGCTTTCAAAGATATTGGGGTGATGGAGTCCGGTATAAGGATCCCACATATAACCCATATCAGCTGTTGCCCTGATAAGCATCATATCGAAAACCCAGTTACTGCCATCCATCGGGTTCCAGGGCTCAGGCATAACACTTGGCAAACCAACACTAACCTGGCCGCCAACTTCATATACATTCCTGATAGTACGAGCCCATAACCAGGAACCTGAAATTCCCCCGGCCAGGTCAGCCGTCAGCTCAACATCATATCGGTAGGGGTTTACCGCCAGACGGTCTACCAGCCAGATTCTGACACTGTCCTGCAGACCCAGTTCCATATTGAGGGCCATCAGTTCTGCCCGCTCTTCCATGGTAGAAAAATCTCTCTGAGCCAGTCTCTCTGCCGCCCTATCGAATTCTTCTGATGGTTCATAGGACTGCCAGAGAGGTGTACCCAGGCCTCTGGGAGTATAAAAGAAATCCCAGTTGGTGGATTGGTCCCGGGCTACCACAGTGGTTATCCAGCCGCCGGTATAAATATGGAAACGCCCGGCCTCAGGATTACCGGTCATCCAGATGGGTGAAGCCTCTGCTGCGGTGGCATAGCGGCGCTCCACCTCAAAGCCGATACCTTCAAGTAAGGTACCAACATAATCACCGACCTCTGTCCTCTCATCCTCACTTCTAATTAGAATGCCTATCTCTACCGGTTCTCCCTCAAAGTGCCAGACACCATCGACCATTTCAGCACCAAGTGCCAGCATTTCCTCGGTAATGACCTCTTCAGCCAGCTCAGGATTGTGACTGTAAGTTACCTCCAGCTCTCTCACCTTCTCTATCATCGCAGCATAATCAGGAAAAGCTGAAGTTATCGGGAAAAGCCGAGGAACGGCCATACCGCCAAATATTTCGTTGGCCATATATTCCCGGTCAATCAGCCAGTTCATGGCTTCCCTGACCCGGGGAACTGCGAAGGGATTCAGTTTTCCGGTTTCTTCAAAAACAGGACCGGCCGGATTAAAGGAAAGTTCATTATAGGAACCAAAAGACTCCGCATAGAGTATCTCCGGATTTTCCAGTATCATCTCATAGATATCGACTTCTGTAATGGTATCGGCATAAACCCCGAGATCACCAGTTCCCAGCTTGGTGACACCTGCGGCAGTAGAAGCTTCCTCTTCAGCAATTATCGTGTCCAGCCAGCCTCCGTAGGGAACATCATCAGCGGAAACCGCCAGACTGACACCCATAACAAAGATAAAAACAAGTAAACCGGTTAATATTCTTTTTTGCAATTTGTGCACCCCTTTTCATGGTATTCTGCTCAAAATTTTAATCTTCTCAAACCCACTACTTCAGGAGGTTTTTAACTCCCCCTGTTTTTTTGGATAAACTCTATCAATCCTCCCCTGATAGTGGTATGGAGTTTAAATTTAACATTCACCTCCTTTATTTAATAATTCAATCGAATAATTATAAAACAATAAAACAGGATTATTATTATTAAACACTTTTACCTGAAATATTAAGATTATTAAAATGTCATTAATAAAAAAAAGAATTCCCACTGTAATATCTGTCATAAGAATGATTAGCAGATTTTAATAACAATCCTGCTGTATTATATCTATTCTACACAGCACCATCGTTTTCCTTTTTTCTTTAAAAAATAAATGTATATTTATTCTTTTTCATATTTATGCAGATGTTTTTATTAATTTAACAGATGAATATAAAAAAATCCCGCCGGGTAAAAAACCGCCCGGCGGAACAGTAATTAGCCATTCTGTTAAAGTAACTCATTTGCAATTATTTGTTTTTATTGTTCTATTGCCACAAATTCGAAGGTCTGAATTGAAGGAGAAGCAACTGTTAGAGGACTGACAATTACCTCCAGCCGGCTGGGACCGGTAGATAAGGCAGCAGTTTCTTCCTCACTAAGCTCTACCTGCCAGTGGCCTTCTTCAACCTCAGTCAGTTCTCCAGTTGCAACCAGATTGTCCCGGTGGTCGAAAAGCAGATAAGAAGTTTCAACGATATTCTCGCTGGCGAAAGGTTCTCCTTCAAATTCGATTGCAACATCAAAGGCCTCTGCATTACCGGTAAATATTGTTCCAGGTCCACTAATTCCCACTTCAGGAATAACGGGATCGGCAAAAATTTCCCAGCGGTCGGCAGGATAATTATAATCTTCAAATCTGGCCATCTCCACTATTCCCTCTACATGATGGGCTACATCCAGATAATAGGGGCCGGTACCGAGCCAGAAATGTTCCTGCTCTTCATAAAAGCTGCTGAGATTTTCATATCTCTGCTGGGCCTCTTCCTCGGTAATAAATTCACCCAGAGTATTTTCATAGGGAATGTAGTTTTCTGCTTTCAGTCTTTCAAGTTCATCTTCCAGATATTCCAGACTGGGCCCACCGATATAATTGGCCCATTCAATATCTTCAGCATCAGCTTTATCAGCAGTATGAGCTACGTTACCACTGGCCTCGGCCTGGAAAGCAACAGCCATATTGTGCCAGGCTCCGGAACCCTGATCCCAGAGAGGAAAGAGTGAGGGGATGTACATTTCAGCATCTAAATAGTAGAGATCAGAATACCATTCAATTGTTATGGGATCGTCATCCAGAATTCTTACTCCCTTGAAGGTATCCATGAAGCTTTCATAATCTGGCACTGTAGCGGAATCAAAAATTTCGCTCTCTTCCTGGGCCCGATCCATATCAAGAATTAAAAACCAGACCATATCTGCAAGAGAGAACTCACTGCCATCATGCCAGGTTATACCGTGATCTTCGGGATAGGTGGT
>PWHA01000299.1 GCA_003554685.1 Halanaerobiaceae bacterium | reverse complement strand
GAGATGAATAAAATTCTAACCCATCTGACCGTCAGCCCGCGCTGGTTCATGCCAAGATCCATTGCTGTTAGAGATCATCTCCCGAAAATCAAGGAAGACCAGGACCATCTGGAACGGGGCGGTTATCGGGTTTATCAGGAGGATGATTCCGGGCGGTTTGTCGAAGTCGATCCCGATGATATTAACTGGGATGAAAAAGATGCCAGAAATTTTGATTATTACCTCTGGCAGGATGCCGGCCCTGATAATGCTCTGGGTCGGGTTGTTTTTCGTTTTCCCAATCATCAGAGCATCTACCTTCATGATACCCCCGATCGCCATCTTTTTAATCTGGAAACCAGAGCTGAAAGTTCGGGCTGTATCAGAATTAATAAACCTATGGAGTTCGCCAGCTATCTGCTACAGGATCAAGCTCACTGGGACCTGAAAAGGATAAATGACAAGATAAGAAACAGACAGGAAACCACCATCTATATCAATAATCCAATCCCGATTCATCTTTCCTATTTTACCGCAGGAGTTTCTCAAAGTGGCGAACTGGAATTTTATGATGATATTTATAACAGAATGACAGATCTAAAAAATGTGCTGGAGCGTATGGATGGTTAAGAAAAAATACTGGCGGGATAATAGCAGTCATTATTAAATTTTAGCAAATACGAAAGCGGGGGAAAATATGAAATGAATTTTTCCAAAAAAAATATCGTGTTCCTGGTAATCTGCTGCCTGATAATTACTACAGCTCTGGGGCTGGCTCTGACAGAAGAAAATACTGTCCGGGCCAGTACTCTACTCCGGCTGGGGGATCGGGAAGAGGAGGTTAAGGTTCTGCAGCAGCGGCTTCAGGACCTGGGACTTTACGACGGCCCCCTAACCGGCTTCTATGGAGATCAGACCCGGTATGCAGTCGAACGGCTGCAGCAGGTCTCAAATCTCCGTCCTGATGGCATTGCAGGCCAAGGAACTCTGGCAGCCCTGGAAAAACTGGAAGGCAATCTTGATCACTATCCTGAATTAAAAATATATACACATAGTGCGAAAGTCTTTTACTTACAGCGCCTGCTTCGGGACCTCGGATACTTAAATGCCGAACCTTCAGGTCTTTTTAGAACCCTGACCCACCGAGCGGTGCAGAGTTTTCAACGTAATATGGGATTAAAAGCCGATGGAGTGGTCGGACGTTCGACCTGGCTTGCCCTGGAGAAAAATTCCAGGCTGGCAGATCCCGGGGAAGAGAAAACCGACAGATCTGACGAAAGATCTCTCAGGCCTGAGGAGGATAAGCCGAAAGATAGTGAAGAAAGAATTTCTCCTGACACCGCTGAAATTGAGGATGATAGCGAGGAAAAAGTTTTCCAGGATACCGAAAGAGTGCAACAACAGGAAGAGGAACCAGATCCAGCTGCTATGCCCCTTCTTCGGGAGGGGGATTCTGGCGAGGAGGTCAGAGAGCTGCAGCGCCTGCTCCAGAGCCATGGATTTTATTCAGCTCAGATTGATGGACAGTTTGGCTATCAAACAATGCTGGCAGTCAAGCAGTTTCAAAACCTCTCCGGCCTTCAGGTAGATTCTGTGGTTGGAACCAATACCTGGCGGGAGCTTCTGGCTGAAAGCAGCGGAGAAACCATTTATTATACTGTTCAACCGGGGGACAGCCTCTGGGCCCTGGTCCGCCGACTAAATACCACCGTCGATAAGCTGAGAGCCGCCAATAACATCTCCGGTGATCATATCAGGGCAGGGGATAGGCTGCGGGTGCCCGGAGACGGGATAGCAACCGCTGAAATCAGGGATCTGCATTGGAATGAAGTAGATCCCCTGATTCCCGAGGGCAAAATATTTACCATCACCGATCTGGAAACCGGTTTGAGTTTTAGAGTTCGCCGCCTTTACGGCAATGTTCATGCCGATGTGGAGCCGGCTTCCCGGAGGGATACCGAGGTTAAGCGGCGAATTTATGGCGGCAGCTGGAGCTGGGATCGCCGGGCTGTGATTGTCCATATTAATAATATGCTGATATCCGGTTCGATCAACGGCATGCCCCACGGTGGTCAGGAGATTACCAGCAACAACTATCCCGGCCATTTCTGCCTGCATTTCCGGGGCAGCCGTCTGCATAACAGCGGTGGCCTGGATCCCGACCATCAAGGCATGGTGGAAGAGGCTGCAGAGGAAGTCTGGCCGATCTCTGGCAATTGATTATCTCCGTTTTTTATCAGCTGAAAATTGAAATACCAGTTTAAAGAATAAAAAATCCAGCAGGCAGTAAAGTAGAATGAGATAAAAAAGACTTAGTATAACCAGACCTGACTTAAAAAACCAGACCTCGCTTAACCGGCGAGGTCTGGTTTTTATATGTCAGATTATATTTTAATCATTTTTACATGAAAGAGCAAAAGATCCAGGGTAAAAGCTCTCAAGTAGATTTCCCTGGCTGTGCTAGTTAGCTGTTCTTCCCTCTGCCAGCCTGACGAACTCGTCAATATCCTCACCGATAACCGCCAGAGAATTATCCCAGAATTCCCGGGAATTAAGCTCAATATCAACCAGAGCTGCCACTTCAGCTGCCTTATTCTTACCGGTAGCAGTCAGCAGGTTATTATACTCTTCCAGAAATTCCTCTCCCCGCTCCCGGGTCAGGGCATAGACCCCCAGGCCAAAAAGTAGCCCAAAAGCATAGGGGAAGTTGTAATAATTGCTGCCGGCAGAATAGTAGTGAGGTTTATTGAGCCACATGTAAGGATGAAGATTATCATGATCAAGCCCCTCACCATAGGCTTCCCTCTGGGCTTCCAGCATAAAATCCTTAAGCTCCTCCACACTTAAAGCAGCCTGCTCCCTTTCGGCAAAAAGTTTATCTTCAAAAAGAAAGCGGCTGTAGATATCGACAATTACCTGGCCGGCCTGACTGATTTTATTTTCCAAGATGGCAAAGGTCTGCTCGCTGTCAGCCTCTGCAATGGCAGCATTTGTGATTACAGTCTCGCTAAATATTGAGGCTGTTTCGGCCAGCGGCATGGGATAGCTGGTGTTGAGGATGCTCTCCTGGCGGAGGCAGTAACCGTGATAGGCATGACCCAGCTCGTGAGCCAGGGTGGTCATATCGCTGAAACTACCGGTAAAGTTGCTTAAAATCCGGCTTTCCTTAATGGGATTTATGTTATAGCAGAAAGCTCCACCCCGCTTGCCCTCCCGGGTCTCGGCATCAATCCAGTATTCCTCAAAGGCCCGGCGATAGAGATCCGCCATCTCCTGACTGAACCGGCTAATATTTTCAATGATAAAATCCCGGGCCTGAGAATAACTAAATTCCATTTCGACCTCGCCCAGAGGGGCAAAAAGACCATAGTAGGGCAGCCCTCCCTCATACCCCAGGACCCCGGCCTTGGCCCGGTAATATTGCCGGAACTCGGGGAGATAATCCTTCATGGCAGCCAGCATGGCCTCCAGCGTTTCCTCTTCCAGGCGGGAATCCTGCAGGGTCTCAGCCAGGGGGCTCTGATATCCTCTTCTTTCAGTCAGGGTTAAAACCTCTCCCTTGATACCATTGAGAGCAGCAGCCACCGGCTCCTCGATCTCAGGATAGGCTTCCAGTTCGGCCTGATAACCGGCTTTTCTTACCTCCGGATCCTGTTTATAGGCCAGATTACGGACTTCAGATAGGGGAAGCTCCTTTATTTCTCCCTCCAGCTCCACCTCAATCATTAGAGTTGAGGTTAACCTCTGCTGCAGTTTGGTCCAGGCCGAGGAGCCGGTTCGTTTAAGCTGGGCAGCCAGGGTCTCCTCCTCCCGGGTCAGGAGATAGCTGCTCTTCTCCACCAATTCCTCCAGAAAAAAGCGGTGTTCCTGCAGGAGTTCGGAACTGTTAATAATATCCTCACGGTCCTCCAGACCGCTCAACCACTTCTGGAATTCCACCCGGGGGGCAGTTAATCTGGCAGACTCCTTCTCCAGCTGTTCAATAATTTTAAGCGCCTTTTCATTTCTGGCAGCGACACTTAATCTCAGCTGGGAGTAGGCCATCAATTTGCTGTACGTCTCATAATAATCCTGAAGAAGCCTGACAAAATCCTCGGCTGAATCCCGGGGATCAGGCTTTTCTTCAGGCTGCCACTGCTCCAGTTCTGCCAGCAGTTCTTTCATTTTCTCCCGATCCCGGACAAAGCTGTCACTGGAAAAACTCTCATAGAGTCCGGTTAGATCCCAGCGCTCGGTCATTTTTTTATCAGCACCTTTCTCTTCTTTTTCAACTTTAAGCTTCTTAAATTTGTCCTTCATTCAGGCTCAAGTTAAGGAGCACGGGTAAACTTATGCTTTATATAAATTTCCCGATTTCCCGCTAAATTCCTGCTCGCTCCAGCACACTTTCCAGGCTGGCCTCCACCGGTTCGGGATTTGTAATCTCCTCAAGAGCAGTATCGGGATCCTTTAACCCGTGACCGGTGAGAACCACCACCACCTGGTTGCCTTCGGGCAGCTGTTTCTGTCGGGCCAGCTTTTTCACCCCGGCCAGCGAGGCAGCTGAAGCCGGTTCGGCAAAAATTCCGGTCAGGGAGGCCAGCTCCCGGTAAGCTTCGAGTATTTCAGGATCGCTGACTTCAGCTATCAAACCCTCTGACTGCCGGGCTGCCTCAACCGCCCTTTCCCAGCTGACAGGATTGCCGATTCTAATCGCCGAAGCCACCGTTTCCGGCTGTTCAATTACCCTGTCCCGGGTGATGGCAGCAGCTCCGGCGGCTTCAAAACCCCACACCTCCGGCAGTCTGTCAATTTTACCGGCAGCCTTATATTCCTGAAAACCCTGCCAGTAGGCGGTGATATTGCCGGCATTTCCCACCGGAATGGCCAGAATTTCAGGGGCCCGGCCCAGCTGCCGGCAAATCTCAAAGGCCGCACTTTTCTGGCCCTCAATCCGGTAGGGGTTGAGGGAGTTAACCAGGGTCACCGGATAGCGGCTGCAGATTTCTCTAACCAGCTCCAGAGCCCGGTCAAAGTTGCCCCGGATGGGAATCACCTTTGCTCCATGAATTAAAGCCTGGGCCAGCTTGCCCAGAGCAATATTACCGGCCGGCACTATAACGATGGTTTTCAAGCCCGCCCGGGCTCCATAGGCCGCCGCTGCCGCCGAGGTATTGCCGGTGGAGGCACAGATTATAGCCCGGCTGCCCTCCTCCCGGGCTTTGGTAACTGCCAGTGTCATCCCCCGATCCTTGAAAGAGCCGGTAGGATTTGCTCCATCAAATTTTAGATAGAGCTCAATATCAAGACCCAGCTTCCCGGCCAGCTCCGGCACCGGAATCAGAGGGGTATTGCCCTCTTCCAGGGTTATTATTTCGGTGCTTTCTTCCACAGGCATAAACTCAGAAAAGGCCCTGATAATTCCCGGCCATTTTTTCACTAACATCCCTCCTCTTTGACTAAATAACTGCCTCTGGTGTCCGGAATGGCTGTAAAATACCGGGCCTGAATACCTTCCTGCCGCCAGGCTTCGGCCATTCTCTCTCCAATTTCAGATAACTCATCCCTGGCCAGGACCAGCACAGCCGGTCCGGCCCCGCTTAAGGCAATACCCAGAGCACCGGCCCGGTAACCGGCCTGGACAACACTCTCCCAGCCCCTGAGGTTCCGGCAACGGTAGGGCTGATGAAGTTTATCCTGCATCAAATTTTTCAGCTCCTCCCAGCGGCCGGAGCTGAGGGCCAGTGGTAAAAGTGCCGTTCTTCCCATATTATGTATAACCTCCGGCAGTTCAAATTTATCCGGCATAACCGTGCGCTGCACCTCTGTCCGGCTGGTTAGCTCCGGGACAATCACGGCCAGCTTTAAAGCAGGATGAGGCAGAAGTTTATCCCAGCAGACTTTGTTGTTATCGAAATCATAACTGGAAATTGTCAGACCTCCCTGAAAGGCGGGAACCACATTATCGGAGTGCCCCTCAATCCGGCAGGCCAGTTTCAGCAGCCGGAAAGTACTCATACCCAACTTAAAATAATGATTGGCTGCCTGCAGGGTGCCGGCAATGGCTGCAGCGCTGCTGCCCAGCCCCCGGGCCGGGCCGATGTAAAGCTCTTCAGTAATTTTAACCCCGGCCAGACTTCTGCCGGCGGACTCTGCTAACAAAGCTAAAGTATTTCTGATTAGATCCTCCTCTGCTTCAACTTCAATTTTTCTCTTCTCCGGCCAGCTGGAATAAATTTCTGTCCGGACCTTCTCCGGACCCTCATATTCTTCAATCGTAACATAGTTATCCAGACTCAATGCCAGTCCCAGGGTATCGAAACCCGGTCCTAAATTGGCAGAGGTGGCAGGGACTCTCATCTGACAGTTTTTAGCCATATCCTTTCCTCCTCAAAATAAACCTGCCTCCCGACAGCTCCTGGGAAGCCCTGCAAAAAGTTATTCCCATTATAACACATTAATAAAATAAAAAAAGGCTTCTCCGGGTGAAAAAAGAGAAGCCCTTTAACCGCTAAACCAGAATATTATTTTCCGGCCCTTAACCTACTTTTTCTGGACTTCCTGCAAGAGCTGTTCCAGAAATTTCCTGACCTCAAGAGGGTCTTTAAGATAATAATCCGCTGCAGTCTCAAGTTCATCCTCGTTTTTGATATAGACAGTAAATCCCGGCCTGGTAAAGCTCTGAAAAACATCCTCATCGGTGGTATCATCACCGAGATAAATTGCCGGGATTTCAGCCTGAGCGGCGGTCATCTCCTGACCGGAATTGCTGGCGGCCAATCTACTTCTCAGATAATCAACCGCTTTACCCTTATGCCAGCCGGCAGGCCTGACCTCCAGAACCTGACGGCCCTGGAGCACCTCCCAGCCAGCCTCAAGCAGCATTTCTTCCAGTTCCTCTCTGGCTCCATCCGGTGAAAACCGAGATTCCGGAGTCCAGTGTAAAGCCAGCATTCCGCCTTTATTTTCCAGACTTACCCCGTAATACTCCTCCGCTATTTGTCTGATTCTGCCCTTAACCTCAGTAGGCAGAGAGAGATCGTTTTTTCCTAAAAACTCACGGTTATCAGAGCCTGAAGCAAGATAGATCAGCCCGTGGAGTCCGGCCACCGGAATTTCTTTGCTGGCTAAAAATTTACGGACATCCTCGGGTTCCCGGCCGGTTATCAATGTCACCACAATATTGGGGAGGGCATTCAGCTCCAGCAGAAGCCCGCCAGCCCCCGGCAGGGGATAGGATTGGGAAGGGTCAGCTTTAAAGGGAGCCAGGGTGCCATCATAATCTGTAAAAAGATGCAGGCAGCACGGAAGCTCCCGGCAGTTTAATAACCGGTTCAAGCCTTTCTTGCTAAGTTTTTCCAGCAGGTGGGGAGGCGAAGCGGTATTATTCATAACAGTCTCTCCATTCCTTGAGAAATGTTTCCCGCCACCAGTTGATATCATGGGATTTAACAGAGCCGATCATTTTTTGATAGCGCCGTTCCTTTTCTTGCTCCGGCATTTCTATAATTTGGCGGATGGCTTCCCCGATCTCTTCAAAATTATGGGGGTTGACCACTATGGCCCCGGGAAGCTGATGCTTGACTCCGGCAAATTCCGAAAGAATCAGCTGCCCCTTTTCCCGGGAAGCCAGGTACTCCTTGGAGACCAGGTTCAAACCGTCGACCAGGGGGGTTACCAGGGCCAAATCTGCTGCCAGATAATAGGGGATTAATTCTTCCTGAGGCAGAGTCTGCTTGAAATAACGGATGGGCTCCCAGGCTCCGATATTATGGCGTCCGTTGATATCTCCAATAGCCCGGGCAACCTGCCTCCGCATCTCTTTATACTCCGGAATGCTGGTGCGGCTGGGACTGACTCGCTGAACCAGGCTGACCTCACCGCGATATTCGGGATATTTCTCAAAAAAACGGTCAACAGCCTGAAGTCTGGTAAAAATTCCCTTGGTATAATCCAGCCGATCAATCCCGATAATTAAGTTATCGACTGCAAAATGTTCCCTGAGCTGCCTGGCTTCCTGCTTGATATCCTCCCTCTCAGCACAGGAGAAAAAATACTGATAATCAATACCCAGAGGAATCGCCCTGACTCTGGTAATATTCCCTCTGTGTTCAATTAGACTTTCCTTTCTGTCTACCTTCATACCATTTTTGGCAGCGGTATTCAGAAAATTATCCACATAATCCCGGGTATGAAAACCAATTAGATCACTGGCCAAAAGCCCTTCCAGCAGTTCCTCCCTCCAGGGAATGGTATTAAATATTTCATAGGGAGGCCAGGGTATATGCCAGAAAAATCCCAGCCGGGCTTCCGGAATTTCCTCCCGGATCATGCCCGGAACCAGACAGAGCTGATAATCCTGCACCCAGATCATCTCACGGCCGCTGATCTCCTCCAGAGCGGCCTCTGCATATTTTTGATTGACTTTCTGATAGCTCCGCCAGTTTTCTCGCGAAAAGTTGGCCTTTGTGATAAAATTATGGCAGATGGGCCAGAGAGTCCTGTTGGAAAAGCCGTAATAAAAACCTTCGACCTCTTCGGTAGTAAGTTTAAGTCTTTTGAGTTTATAACCATCCTTATCGGGCACTCTAATTGAGTTATTCTGATCGGTAACTTCAAAGTCAGCCTCTTCCCGGCCCCAGGCCAGCCAGAGATCGCCCTGCTGCTGCATCATAGGATCCAGGCCGGTGGTCAGACCTCCGGGCTGCTTTTCCTGAACTACTTTGTCATCCTCATATTTGTGAGCATAGGGTTCGGCATTGGAGATCATAACCAGTCTTTCCTGTGACATTAATATCACCCCTTTTGCTCTTTTTGGCTCCATTATACTTTTTACTCCTGTTCCTTTTATACCGTTAAACTTGTAAGCTTCTTTGAGCTTTTTATTTCGGTCAGATTCAAAACTGTGGTTAATTGACTCTTTCCTTCTTTCAATTATAATTATAACAGCAATAATTTAAAATTCAATTTCTGATTTTTGTTTTTACTGGGATCATGACTAATTTCTCACCAAATATCCTGTGGAGGTGTAAAGTATGAATGCAAAAAATCTGGAGGAAAAAATAGCTGAAGCAGCCAGGTTGCTTGCCGCTGCAGAATATCCGGTCTGCTTTACCGGCGCCGGTATCTCTGCCGAAAGCGGGGTGCCAACATTCAGAGGCCCTGATGGCCTCTGGGAGAAGCATGACCCTCAGGAGGCGGTTTCCCTTTCCAGTTTTCGCAATCAGCCGGAGGCCTTCTGGGAGTTTGCCCGGGATCTGGTAATAACCAGTGGAGCCAGTCCCAATCCCGGCCACCGGGCCCTGGCTCGGCTGGAAGAGCAGCAGATCCTGAAAACTGTTATCACCCAGAATATCGATATGCTCCATCAACAGGCCGGCAGCAAAAATGTTCTGGAGCTTCATGGTTCCCTGGAAAAGGCCGACTGCCGGGACTGCGGGGAAAAGTACAGCTGGCAGGATCTGGATAAGATATTGAAAGAAGGTGAAACCCCGCAATGCCGGAACTGCAGCAGCCTCAGGATTAAACCCCGGATTGTCTTTTTTGGTGAAAGGCTGCCGGAAGAGGTGCTGGAGAAATCCTGGCAGGAGGCTCAACAGGCTGATCTGATGCTGGTAATCGGCTCTTCCCTGGTGGTCTATCCTGCAGCCGGCATCCCGGATCTAACTCGCCAGGCCGGAGGAAAATTAATCTATGTCAACACCGATCGGGGTTCCCGCCCCGGGCTCTTTGATATTATTTTAACCGGTAAAGCCGGCAGCATTCTTCCCAGGCTGGCTGATAGGACCCTAGAGATTGCCGCAGAAGATTAAAGTCTTTAAAGAGTTATTAACCAACTAATTACCTGAGTCCTGGCTGCTATTATAAACTGCTGTTTTTTCTCTTTTCTCCTGCCGGCAGAGGTTCAGCAGTAATTTTTTAAGGATTATTTTAAAAAAAATTAATATTCCCTTGCATTCCCTCTGAATCTGAGTTATAATTAATGACAATCCAATTTAGTCTGCTAAATTAAATAAACTGAAAAAAATTGTGGAACGGGAGAGTAAGCTGATTAACGAAAGGAGCGAACCGGGAACTGGTGAGAGCCCGGGGAAGTTAATCAGGCTGAAGCGCACCCGGGAGATGTTTTTCTGAAGCTGATAGCCCGAAATTTGACTGCTGTCAGGATAGGAAAAAACGCCAGCCGGCGTTAACGGCTCTGAGAGTGAACAGGATTTTTCTGTTAACAAGAGTGGCACCGCGGTAATTAACCGTCTCTGACTATCAAGTTGGGGGCGGTTTTTTTGTTTTTCAGCAGTTTTTTTGAAATTATTTCTTCAGACAGGCAAAGGGGGAGATAGCTATGGCAGTCAGCAGAACAATAATTCTGGCCGCCGGAACCCGTACAGGTCAAAGATTAAAATAAAATTTTGCTGAAATATATTGGGAGATCTTTTCAACCGGAAAATTGCCGGCCCTGCTCAGGTTTTGCGTCTGTTAGTACCAGGGCCAAAATTAATTTCTCAGATTTATTACAATAAGCAAATTTGCAGTAAATTAGCTGACTGAAATTATTAGTTACAGGGAGGATATAAAAAAATGACTGAAAAAATCGATAAAATTTTACTGGCCTATTCCGGAGGACTGGACACTTCAGTATCTATTAAATGGCTGCAGGAGAAGTATGAAGCAGAGATAATTACCTACACAGCCGACCTGGGACAGCAGGATCTGAACAGACAGGCTCTCAAAGAAAAAGCCCTGGCCACCGGGGCCAGCCAGGTTATAATAGAAAATCTCAAGCAGGAATTTATTACTAAACACATCTTCCCGGCGCTGCAGGCCGGTGCGGTTTATGAAGGCAAGTATCCTCTGGCTACTGCTCTGGCCCGGCCTCTGATCGCAGCCCGGATGGCCAGACATGCTGAAGAACTGGGAGCAGATGCAGTAGCCCATGGCTGCACCGGCAAGGGTAATGATCAGGTCCGCTTTGAAAGCTCTTTCAATGCCCTGAATCCCGAACTCAAGGTTATTGCACCCTTAAGGGACTGGGGATTTACCACCCGGGAAGATGAAATAGATTATGCCAGAGAGCACGGCATTCCGGTTCAGGCCACCAAAGACTCTCCCTACAGTATAGATGAGAATATCTGGGGTATAAGTGTGGAATGCGGGAAACTGGAAGATCCCTGGCAGGAGCCACCAGCCGATGCCTATCAATGGACCCGGGATATCACCAGCACTCCCGAACAGCCAGCCTATCTTACCCTGGGTTTCCAGGAGGGTATTCCGGTTTCAATTAACGGAGAGGCTCTTAATCCCACAGAACTTATCTCTAATTTAAACAAAATAGGTTCTACCTATGGAGTGGGCCGGATTGACATGGTAGAAAATCGACTGGTCGGAATCAAATCCCGGGAAATTTATGAAGCTCCGGCTGCCACCATCCTGCTGGCAGCCCACCAGGATCTGTCTTCTCTGGTACTGGATCGCGAAAGTCTGCATTTTAAAGAATCAATTCAATCTAAATACAGTGAGCTGGTCTATTATGGCCTCTGGTTTTCACCTCTGAGGGTTGCTCTCCAGAATTTCTTTGCTACCCTGCAGAGCAAAATCACCGGCCAGGTCAGGGTCAAACTTTTCCAGGGTCAGTGTCAGATCGTGGGCCGGAAATCACAGCTGAACTCCCTCTATGATGAAGGTCTGGCCACCTATGATGAAAATGACACCTTTGATCATAGTTCAGCAGCCGGTTTTATCAAACTCTGGTCACTGCCTCTCAAAGTAGCAGCCAGCTGTGATAAGAAAAAGTCCGGCCAAGATTTAAAATCTGCCAAAGCTTTTAAAATAATTTAAGCAATCCTGTTAGCCTGAAACTGCTTTACTCTAAATCATTGACCTGAAAAGAAGAAAGGGAAAGGATTTGATGTAATGAAACTCTGGGGAGGAAGATTTCAGGATGAAACAGCCGGGTCTGTTAATAGTTTCAACTCTTCTTTGAGTTTTGATTTCGAGCTCTATCCCTATGATCTTAAGGGAAGCCGGGTTCATGTAAAAATGCTGGCCAGACAGCAGATTATCAGTGAAGATGAAAAGGAAAAAATACTGACTGGCCTGGATGCTGTCGAAAATAAGCTTGATGGCGCCCGGGAAGAGGGTAAAATCCCCTGGCAGGCAGAAGATATTCATACCCTGATAGAGGAGCTGCTCACCGCAGAAATCGGCTCCCTGGCAGGGAAAATGCACACCGCCCGGAGCCGCAATGATCAGGTAGCTCTCGATATCAGGTTGTATCTGCGTAACCAGATTGATGAAATACAGCTGGGGCTGGTTGAGCTTTTGGAGCTTTTTTGTGAACTTTCAGCCCGGCACTTAGAGACCATACTGCCCGGCTTTACCCATCTCCAGCCCGCCCAGCCAGTTACCCTGGCTCATCATCTGCTGGCCCATGCCCAGCGCTTGAATCGAGATCTGGAACGGCTGCAGGACTGCCGGGGGCGGGTTAATATCTGCCCGCTGGGAGCTGGAGCCCTGGCGGCAACCACATTTAACATTGACCGGCAGTGGGTGGCTAAAAAATTGGGTTTTTCCAGGCCCTCGGCCAATTCTCTTGACACTGTAGGAGCCCGGGATTTTCTGCTGGATTTTCACCACTGCTCGCTCAGCATCCTGCTTAATCTCAGCAGTCTGGCCGAAGAAATCATTATCTGGAACAGCCCGGAATATAATTTTATCGAACTGGATGATTCGGTAGCAACCGGCAGCAGCATCATGCCTCAGAAAAAAAACCCCGATATTGCTGAACTGATTCGGGCTAAAACCGGCCGGATCTCGGGTAACTATCAGCAGCTGGCGATGGTCATCAAGGGCCTTCCGCTGGCCTATAACAAGGATCTCCAGGAAGACAAAGAATCTCTTTTTGATTCAGTCAATACCTTAAAACAGGTGCTGAAAGTCCTGCCGGTTTTTCTCCGGGGAATCAAGTTTAACCCTCAAAAAATGGAAGAGGCCCTCTCCCGAGGTCATCTCAATGCCACCGAACTGGCAGATTATTTAAGCGCTCAGGGTCTGCCCTTCCGTCAGGCCCACCAGCTGGCAGGCAAAGCTGTCAACTATGCCCTGAGCCAAAATAAAGGCCTGGAAGAGATGAGCCTGACTGAATTTAAAGAGCTCTTTCCAGAAGAAAGCGAAAAACTAAAGCCCGAGCTGATTGACAGACTTCAGCCCCTGAATGCGATAGAAAACCGCACCACTCTCGGAGGTCCTGCGCCCTCACGGGTGGCAGAACAGCTTAACAGCCTGAAAGATAACCTCGACAAGAACAGAAAAAAATAAAATAGGTCTGATTAATATTCCCTCTAATTGCAATTAATTTTTCTCCCTATTGCTATTAACTGACATATATGGTACAATTAATTTGTGATATTTCTGTGAAGTTTAGGTGTTTATTTTATGAGGTGAATATTAATGTTAAAATTTATCCCGGCAATTCAATTTCTCTCCGTCTTTCTGATCGCCGGTTCTCTGCTGGCTCCTTTTTTTCCGGCAGCTGAATTTTTGCCTTCAGAACCTCCGGAGGGTGAAGCCCAGCTCTATCCCGATTATTTCATACCTGCTATTACCGATGGCTATTATCTGCAGGGCTATAACCAGTGTGCCGGCTACAGTACCGCCTTTGTTCAACGCTATTACAATCAGCATGCTCTGGGTTCGGAAAACTATCGGCAGATGTCCTATCCTCTGCCCTTTGATATCGGTGTTCCCCCCCACCGGGTACTGAGGCACCTGCGCTCCAATCAGCTTAATGCTTCGGCCCGGATTGGTGATCTTAATACCCTTAAATACTATCTTTCCCGGAGCATACCCGTTATTGTCATGGTAGGTGACGGACTGAAATGGCAGCACTATATGGTTGCTTTAGGTTATAATAATCTGGAAGATAAAATATATTTTTACGACCCTGAAACCGGTCCCTCCCTGGCCTCCCGGCAGGAACCGGGTAATCTTACATTAAGTACCGAAAGTTTTCTAGACATCTGGGAAAATAAACTGCCCCTCTTTTCCCAGATGTTTATCACTGTCGAACCCCGGGATATTCCTCAGGAAACCTAACCGGACATTAAGGCTGCCACCGCCAGGGAAGCCAGTCTGGTTTCAGCTTTATCTGCCCGGGAGGTCACTATTATCGGCCTGGTTGTTCCACCAATAAAGGCAGCAAAACAGCCCCCGGCCAGATAGACAACGCTTTTGCCCAGCAGATTGCCGGAAACAATATCAGGTGTTATGAGAATATCTGCCTGACCGGCAACCTCTCCTGCCAGACCCTTTATTTCAGCAGCATCCTGAAAAAGGGCGTTATCCAGGGCAAAGGGACCTTCGACCACACCACCGCTGATCTGCCCCCTGTCAGCCATCTTGCTCAGGATGGCAGCCTCCTCGGTAGCGGGCATCGAACTCCTTACCTTCTCTACTGCTGCCATCAGAGCCACCCGGGGAGTTTCCCAGCCCAGTTCCAGGGCAACATCAATGGCATTTTGAATAATTGCAGCCCTTTCCTCAATTCCCGGTTTGATGTTCACTCCTCCATCACTGATGAACAGTAATCGATCCACCGCCGGTACTTCAGCCAGGACAATATGGCTGATCAGCTGCCGCTTCAAAAGCCTGTCTTTGGCTGCCAGAATAGCCTTCATCAAACTGGAAGTTTCAACCAGCCCCTTCATTAATATATCCTGATCCGTTAACAATCTTTCCACAGAAATCTCACTGATCTCCCGGTCACTTTTACCAGCAATAATCTGACCGGGTGATACGGTCAACTTAAGCTCTCTGGCCAGCTTTCTAATCTTCTGGGAATCCCCTATTAACAGAGGCTTCACCATACCCTGTCTTTGAGCCTGATCCACCGATTTTAATACTTCCCGTCCACCTGCTCCCGCCACCACCAGCCGGGCCGGTTCACCCTGTCCGGCAGCCTGGATTATTTCGTCCATATTCTGCATATTTTCAGGCCTCCTCCAGAGATAATTTGATAAAAAATTCCGGGAAAAACACCCGCAGTCGCCAGCTGCAAAATAATAAAGAAATTACTGAAATTCCGGATATTCTCTCAGGATCTTCCTTGCTTCCTGAAAGATTTCTCTCTTTAACCATTCCGGTTTGAGAATTTTGATCTGACTGCCCCGGCTTAAAATAAGACCTTTGATTTCCTCGAGATCATTGCTTTTCATTTTTAATTTTAAACTCTTAGAATTCTCAGAAGATCCATTATCGGCCTCCTGAAAGATATTATGCTGTTTTAGTTCCTCCAGCACCGGGGGCGAACCAGTCAATTCCAGTTCCTTTTCACCCGGTTCCTTTTCCCGAATCTGGTCTGCTTCAGCAGCATAGGAGCAAAATTCCTCCGCCTCCTGCTGCTCCTGAAGAGATATTCTTTTTTCTAGAACCCGGTACTGCAAAATTGCAGTCAGACTGATAAGTTCATAATTCTGATTTTCCGGCAGATAACCATATAAAAACCAGTTTCTCCTGTAATAAAAAAGCTTTAGAGGTTTAATCTCCTGCCTCAACCTTTGATCCTCTTGCTGAAGACTGATAATTTCAATCATTTCAGTCCCTTCCTGCCTTCGGTAAAACCATTTTAATTTCTCAAGCAGACTTTCCTGCATTCCTGAAGGTATTATTTCAAATTCAACCTCGGCCAGCAGGTTTTCTCCTTTTGGATCAGGAAGTGTCTGGTAGATCCTGGCAATTGCCTGCTCCTGATTCCCAAAAACATAATCCTGGCCTTCTAACCGATAAATTATTTCCAATAAATCCTCCAGGCTCAGGTACTGCCGGGTATGATGATAGCTGTCATTTAAATAATAGCCTCCCTCTCTTCCGGGACGGGAAGAAACCGGGAGGCCGATTTCTTTCAGGGTTTTTATATCCTTTCTGATGGTTCTGGGAGAAACTGAAAATTCCTCTGCCAGTTCAGCACAGTAAATCTTTTTCTCCTCCAGCAGTTTGATAAAAATTCCCAGCAACCTTGCAGTCTTCATTCTGGACCCTCCATCCCTTTCCTGCCAGTTCTGATAAAGCTACCTGCAAAATCAGATAACATAACCGGGCAGCAGACTAAAAATTCACTATTCCCGTTATTATTTTAACTAATTTTCCTCAATTCAGCAAATTTAAATTATAAAACCCTCGGCCAGGGGATCTTCAGGATTCAGCACCAGGTGATTAAAACCGGTAATATAGGCCCGTCCGGTTATTTCTGGCTTGATGGCAGTAAAATCACCCACCGGAACTGTTTCAGCAAAACTGCCGGTAAAACCGGTACCAATAATGCTGGTAGATTCCACCAGATCTCCGGGCTGCAGCAGGTCCTTCTCCCGCAGCAGTGCCATTTTGGCACTGGTTCCGGTCCCGCAGGGAGAGCGATCAAACTGCCCCTGACCAAAAACCACAAGATTTTTATAATGCAGAGAATTCCCGGCATTTGATTGATAAAACTCAACCAGATCCACCCCGTTAATATAATTCAGCTCGGGATGAGCAATCCTAAACTTCTCATTAATCCTATCCCGAATTTTTAGTCCAGTTCTGCTGAGCTCTTCCGTACTGTCAGCTGTCAGCTCCAGTCCAGCTCTCTCAGCATCCACCAGGGCAAAAAAGCTGCCGCCGAAGGCAATATCCACCCTGATACTTCTCTCCTGAGAAATATTAACTTTCAGGTCTCTGGCATAAACAAAGGAGGGTACATTGCTGACGGTAACCTCCTCCCAGCCTCTCTCCAGCCGGCGGACCTCAGCCCGGACCAGGCCGGCTGGAGTTTCCAAGGTCAGGTGTCTGGTCCTGCTGCTGTCCTTTTGCTCATCAGCAGGAAGCTGTATTATACCGGTCTCCAAGGCCGCCACCGCTGTACCCATAATTCCATGTCCGCACATATTTAGATAGCCTCCTCCATCCATGAAAACCACCCCCAGATCAGCCTCTGGATTGCCGGGTTCTACCAGGATAGCGCCAAACATATCCCGATGGCCCCGGGGTTCATAAATAACAAATTTCCGCAGGTCATCTCTTTTCCGTTCCAGATAGTCCTTTTTGTCAGCGGCACTATTTCCGGGCAGAGGTCCGGTTCCTCCAATAATTATCCTGGTTGGCTCTCCTGATGTGTGGGTTTCAATGGTATGGATGCTTTTAGCCAGCATATCATCCCTCCAGTATTAAATCCCCGGTATACCGGGGATTTAATGGGTTATAATCTATTCAGTTGGGTATTTCCTGTCCATAGGAATTGTAATGAACCCTGTCATAGTTTAGCTCATCCAGCTCATAGGAAGGTTTTTCTTCATCGGGATATCCCAGAGCCACAATGGCCAGCACTCTGAGTTTATCAGGCAGATCCAGCACATCTCTGACATAATTCTCGGAATCCATGCCATCCTGGCGCTGACGACGGCGGATCTGAATCCAGCAGGAACCCAGGCCCAGGTCTTCAGCCATCATCTGAATATGGGTGGCTACAATGGAGCAGTCTTCCACCCAGACATCACTTACCTCGGGATCGGCCGCAACAGCTACAGCTATCTCGGCACCGGCCAGAAAGGAGGATCCTCCGGCTTTGGCCTCAGCCAGTTCTTCCAGAATCTCTTCCTGGTCAATTAAAACAAACTGCCAGGGCCGCTGTCCCCGCGAGCTTGGTGATAACAGGGTCGCCTGCAGCAGGGCCTGAATCTGCTCCCCGCTGACCTCTTTATCCTGATATTTCCTGATGCTTCTTCTCTTCTGCAGCATCTTTAAATACACTTTAACATCCCCCTTTAACATTTTCAATATATTAAGTGCCGGAACATCTTTCCCGATTGACAGAATATCAGCCCTGCTTAAACCTGTCCGGCATCCGGTCCAGCTTAATAAGATCATCCTTATCTTCCCGGACAATCAGCATTTCAGCTTTCCCCGCTCTCACAATCACCACCGCCGGGCGGGGAATCCCGTTATAATTGCTGGCCATGGAGTAGCTGTAAGCCCCGGAGGCCGGGACTGCCAGAATATCCCCCGACCGGGGCCGGGGCAGTTCGGTTTCTTCTACCAGTACATCCCCTGATTCACAGCACTTACCAACCACAGTAGCTCTGATTTCAGGTTTCTCCCGGCAGCGGTTGGCCAGAAATCCATCATAAACTGCATCATACAGAGCTGGACGAATATTATCGGTCATTCCCCCGTCAACTGCCACATAGTTTTTGCTGTTATTCACCTTTTTGATAGAACCAATTGTGTAGAGAGTTGTGCCTGCCTCTCCTACAATTGAGCGGCCGGGCTCCAGCAAAAGCCGGGGATAGGGATAGTTCTCCCGGCGGCAGGTGCTCGCCAGTTCCCCGGCCACCTCGGAAACCAGCCTGACTATATCCACCCGGCTGTCCTCCTCGGTCTGGGGCGAGCCGATACCGCCACCGAGATTGACATCCTCCAGGATAAGGCCGTGATTGCGGCGCAGATCCAGCAAAAACTGAAGCAGAATCCAGATCAGCTCCCGAAAGGGTCTGCTTTCATAAATCTGGGAACCAATGTGAGAATGAATTCCCTGTAAAATGAGGTTTTCCTGGTTCTCAATCCAGAGAGCCAGTTCTTCAGCCTGGCCGGTTTCTATCCCCACCCCAAATTTGGAAGTTTTCTGACCGGTCCTGATATAATCATGGGTGCGCGCCGCTATTCCGGGGGTAACCCGGAGCTGGCAGGCCAGCTTCTCATGGTGCCTCGGGGCCAGATCAGCCAGCAGTCTGGCTTCCCGGGCATTATCTATCACAAAGGTCGCCACACCGGCCTCAATAGCTTCCTCCAGCTCAACAGGAAGCTTGTTGTTGCCATGGAAAAACATCCTATCGGGAGGAAAACCTCCCCTCCGGGCCCGGTAAAGTTCTCCCCTGGAAACAATGTCAAGAGCCAAACCGGTTTTATTAATCAGGCTGGCCAGTCCCTGACAGAGAAAGGCCTTACTGGCAAAAATTATCTGATTTTCTCCGGGATAGCTGCTCGCCGCTTTTTTATATAAATTAATTTTCTTTAATATCAGTTCTTCATCAAAGACCAGCAGGGGCGTTCCATATTTTTCTCTAAGTTCCTCAGCTGTTACCCCCCCTATCTCCAGCATTCCATCATCATTAACTGTCATGGTTCCGGATAAAAACAAGTTTATTTCCTCCTGTTCTCTACTCCTGAGTTCTCAATTCTTCATTCTGCTAAAGTAATTATATGCTATTTCCCTAAGACCGTCAAACAGGCCTCCCCTTGGGTGGATGCTTCTTTCTTCTTAATGCCAGCTGCTTTCTGCTGAAATTTCTCAGCTGCCTGTAACGAACCTCCAGAGAATCCAGATTAAGAACCTCCTGGTAACCATCGGCTATCACCAGCCAGTTTCCCTCACTCGCCCTCAGCGCTTCAGGGGCAGGATAATGAAAATCAGCATGATGCATGCGATGGGCATTCCAGCCCCTTCCTCCGGGAGTGAGGTAGGGTCCCAGCAAAATTTCCTGATATTCTTCCCGGTTTAACTTCTGGATTTCATGCAGCATAACCCGGGAACCGTAGCCCGGCAGGGGATCCTGAGCCAGGCGATACATTCTGTTATTCAGCTGCAGTATTCTTCCGGCAGGACGGGCGTATCTGCCCCGAGCTACAGGATTAGCCGGATGAGCCTCCCAGTTATCAGCCAGCAGATCCCGGCTGGAATAAAGGTGCAGCCTGGTGTCATCCCAGGTGGTAAAGAGCCACCAGCGTCCCTGATACTGCAGCAGGGTGGAATCCCGGTAGGGTCGGGGCGGCAGGGGTAGTTCACGGAAAGCTTCCCAGTTCCGGGGGAAATTCATCGCCCGGTAGAGAACAACCTTTCTGGCCCGGCTCATTTCGGGCAACATAAAATGCTCCCCCTGATGCTGAAAAACCAGTGGATAGGACAGGTGGACATCTTCCTGTAAAATCAGTCCCTCATACTGCCAGTCCCGTCCCTCAGGGCTGATAGCTAGTCCGATTTCTCCCCTGCCGCTGTTTTTATTTAAGATCTCGAAAAAAAGATAATAATTCTCCTCCTGCTGCAGCAAAAAGGGATCGGCCACAAAACTGGCCCGGCAGTCAGAAATATCAGCCGAGGTTATGATGGGATTGCCGGAATAGGGTTTTAAGCTCTCCAGAGGATTGCCGGTAAAAAGCCCGATGCTCCATTTCTTCCCGGTTTTTCTCCGGGGAGTGCCCTGATTCCTTAATTTTCTCTGCTGAATAAATTTAAACAGCAAAAATGGGTCACCTCCTGAAAAAAATTATTTTCCAGAAAAAGCAGCTGATTTAGTCTGGAAAAAAGGAAATTTTGTGTTTAACTATAACTATAATATAGGGAGTGAAATAGATGCAGTTAACTACTATTATACCTGCCGCAATCCTGATTCTCAATTTAATATTTATCATTGCCCTTATTTTTTTTGAAAGAAAGGACCCCTCGGCTACCTGGGCCTGGCTCTTTGTGCTGACCCTGCTACCGGTGCTGGGCTTCGTGGTTTACATCTTTCTGGGACTTACTCCCCGCAAACGCAGGGTTTTTCAGCAGAAAATGGAGCAGGATAAGGGCAGAAAGATGGCCTATGCCGATAAAGCCTTCTTTCCCCTTACCGATAATACTCCCGATTTCCCTCCTCTGGAAGAGGGTATCATCAGGCTGGGGCTCAGCAGTCGCACTCCAGCCATGCTGGGCTACAATGATATCAAAATCTATACCCACGGACAGGAGAAGTTTGCCGACCTCTTTACCGACCTGAAAGAAGCTGAAGACTTTATCCATATAAACTATTTTATCATCCGGCCCGACAGGCTGGGTAAAGAGCTGATAGAAATCCTGACTGATAAGGCCCGGGAGGGGGTGGAGGTGCGCCTGCTCTACGATAGAATGGGCAGCAGAAACCTTCCCCGGGAGCCTATGGAAAATTTGAGAAAAGCCGGAGGAGAGGCCGTTCCCTTTGCTCCCTTTGTTCTTGATATCAACTATCGCAACCACCGGAAAAACTGCATAATCGACGGTCAGATAGGTTATGTGGGTGGAATCAACATCGGCATTGAATATATCGGGGAATCCCAGCGCTTCGGAGACTGGCGGGATACTCATCTCAAGCTAAGAGGCGAAAGTGTCGACAGCCTGCAGCACCGCTTTTTTCTAGACTGGAGTTTTGCCACCGGGGAAAGCTTTTTAAGCCAGCTCCGATTTTTCCCCGAGAAAAAAATTAAAGGCTCTTCACCTGTCCAGATTGTCACCAGCGGTCCCGATTCCAAGGAGGAAGAAATTAAAACTTTATTTTTAAAGATGATTTACGGGGCAGAAAAGACAGTTTATATCCAGACCCCCTATTTTATCCCGGATAGCAGCATGCTGGAAGCCCTTAAAGTTGCAGCTTATTCAGGAGTCGATGTCAGAGTTATGATACCAGACCGCGCTGATAAACCCATCGTTTATGCTGCCAATTATTCCTTTGTAGGTCAGCTCCTGGAGGCCGGGGTGCGATTTTACCACTATGAAAAAGGTTTTCTCCACAGCAAGACCATTACCGCCGATGGCCGGATTGCCTCGGTAGGTACCACCAATATGGATGTGAGAAGTTTTAAATTAAACTTTGAAATCAATGCCTTCATTTACGATAGAAAAGTTGCCGGAGAGCTGGAGGATATCTTTTTTGAAGACCTGGAATATTCTTCGGAAATAACTCCCGCCCGATATGCTGAAAGAGGAGTAACCATGAAAATAAGAGAATCTTTTGCCCGGCTGCTTTCTCCCATTCTCTAAGCTTTATCTTATATATTTATAAGCTTTATCTTATATATTTAATAATATATTTATAATAGCACAAAGCAGCAATATCGGCCGGAAGCTGCCTGTGGTTACGAGGTTAATCACCCTCTTCTCTGGGATCAGAATTATTTCTTTCTCTATTATTTCGAGATTTTCGAGGAATCTTTTCATGGCGGCCAAAGAACCAGCCGGCAGTGAAGGGAATGACGAAATCAACCACCAGGATCAGGAGCAGGGACTCCCGGCCGGTTGTGCCAAAGCCAAAGAGAACCCCACCCAGGATCAGGATAATCAGAGCCTGAATCAGGGCTGTTCGAGGAGCCACCCTCTTTTTGCTGTATTTTCTGGCCAGCATTATTCCCAGAAGTACTGCTGCAATCCGCAGAATAAAATTTAAATTAATTAAATCCAACCCCCTGCTCCCTCCTTTCTCGCGGCAGTATCAAACAAAAGAAAGTGCCACCCTTTCAAGCCTCTCAAGGGCGGCTGATAATTTACAGTCAGGTTAAATTAATTATAACTTCCAGCAACCCCGTCCAAACCATCATCGGGACGTTCGCCCTCCAAACGGATCAAAAGCTTCACCGGCACAGCTGCAATAATCTGACCCGGGCGCTGAATCCAGCCCATATCAACATGAATGGGCAAAGGAACAACATCCTTAGACAGGCGATGAAGGCGCACCCGGTTATTGTCATACTCCAGGGTTGCCGTATATTCCTCCTCTTCCCATTCAAAGGTAAACTCCTGATAACCATCTTCCTGTGGGAAATCCTGACGGAAGAGAACCTCTCCCCCCTGGATTACCACCAGATCCATCTCATCCAGGTCCGGCTGGAAAAACCTGGGCGCTGCTATTCCTGCTCCGGAAAAGATCAGAATCAATATTATTAAAACCAGATCAGCCCTGGTCAGCTTTCTTAAGACTCGAAAGAATCCCTGCATAGCATCACTTCCAATTTATTTAATTCCTCAGGCCTCCAGGCCTATCCGGGCAAATAGCTGTTCTTTTAATGATTCCCAGTGCTGCTGAAACTTTTTTTCCATCTCCTGCCGGGATTTGATCACCTGACGCCTGGTATCCTCATCCATACTTTCCACCATCTGCATTACAGTTCTTCCGTCTTCGGTCTGCATCGGCCTCATTTCCCTGCTGGTGTTGTTGCGAATCATTCTTTCCAGTCTTTCTCTCAGCTTCTCCTGCTCGGCATTATACTGTTCCACCATCTTTTTAACATCAGCCATAATTTTTTCCATACCCGAAACATCTGACTTTTCCTTTAAATTTTCCAGAGCCAGCAGCCCCTCTTTTCTCAGCTCCACTTCCTTCAGATTGGAATTGAGACCCAGGGAATCAATCATCAACCGCTGGGCTTCCAGCAGCCAGCTCTCTTCCTTATCCTTGAACTCCTCCCAGAGCTTCTCGGCATCAATTTTCCCCTGAAAATACCTGCCCAGAATGGGCTTAATCCTTTCCTGGCGTTCCAGGTTTTCTGCATTACCGTCATCCTGAAGGCGATCGGCTCTTTCCATGGCAATTTCATAGGCGCTTTTTATTTTATCACTCATTGTTTCCAACCTCCTGTTGGCAATTATTGCTGCAGTTATTCCGCTTATTTCTCTACTCTACCATTTTATCAAAAAAGTTACCAAAAAGACAAGTCTCCTGCCTGTCTTTAGTTGTTTTTATTCTCAAAACAGAAAACCCCGCCATCGCTGAGCGGGGTCTAACACCGGATATCTCCCTCCGGGAGATCTCAAGGATTAGCTTCAGGTACTTCCGGATCCCCGGGCTTTGACCTGAAAGATAATTATAAGTGCCAGAATTAGAATTGCAATTCCGGCAGTAATGATATTCTCCCAGATCAGTACCCGACCCTCCACGAAAATCGGATTCTCCTCGCCAAAATTAAAATCCCAGCGGAGTGAGCGGGCATCATCTTCTGCCGCCTCGGCATTATGATCAAGAGGACGAAAGGGCAGATTAAGGGTCAATCCAATCTCAAACTGGTCATAAAGCATATCAGAGATGAACAGGGAAAACTGTTCGGGAAGTTCAATATCTGCCTGCCGAAAATCCAGATTATAATCAACCCGGAAATTCCGGGTGAAAAGACCATCTTCGATGGTAAAATCCAGCCTTTCCTCCTGCTCGGCAATTATCTCATCAATCAGCTCTTTCTCTTCCAGTTCTTCCAGATCCTCCAGATCATCTCCTCTCTCTTCTAATTCCTGCTGAAAACGGTCACTGCTTAGTAAAAAGAAGAGGGCCAGTTCCTGGCTCAACTCCTCAAGATCAGCAAAATTCTTCGCCAGCAAAAGTCCGCTAAAATCATCATCCTGATAATTTTCCACTGAATAATTACGATCTCGGGCCGTTTCCTCAAGCTGAGCCACAGTACTTCCTTCCAGCTGCAGCAGTCCATAGAGGGTATTATCAACCCCCAGGTCATATTGTAAATGTCCGCTGCCATCCATTTCCAGATCCACTTCGGCATCCATTCTAAGGCAGCCCGATGATACCAGTAATATCAGCAGAATAATAAATGCAAATTTAACTTTTCTGTTCATAATCTATACCCGCCTTCCTCAAAATTTAGCTTCCCGAGGCCTGAGCATCGGTCATAAGTTTCTCCATTTCTTCTTTGCTCCGGGTTGAGGGCAGCCCTACACCAATGTATTTAATATTATGTCTCTCCACTTCATCCCGGCGGTAGACATTGCGTAGATCAAAAAATAGTGGCTCTGACAGAAGCTGATAAACCCTTTCCAGATTGAGCCGGCGGAATTGATTCCACTCGGTTATCAGCACCAGAGCATCAGAATTTTTCATCACATCATACTCATTGGCACAGTAAATTATATCCTTTTCAAAATCTCTAAGACTCTCGGCTGCTGTTTCAATAGCCTCGGGATCAAAGGCTCTAATTGCCGCTCCCCGGGAAATAAGTTC
>PWHA01000021.1 GCA_003554685.1 Halanaerobiaceae bacterium | reverse complement strand
TGTCACGCCCTGCCGGTAATAATGCTTGATCTCCCGCATTTCTGTCACCAGGTCGGCCGCTGCTATTAGTTCCTCCGGGGCATCCCTGCCGGTCATGACCACCTCAACCCCGGCGGCTCTGGCATTGACTGCTTCCAGCAGTTCCTCCAGGCTGAAGAGCTGATATTTCAAGGCAATGGTGGCTTCATCCAGGATAACCAGCTGATAATCCCCTGATTTTAGTATCTCTCTTGATCTCTCAAGACCCTGCCGGGCCTGTCTGATATCCTCCGGCTCGGGGTCACCCTTAATAAAGCAGTTCCGACCAAACTGTTCCAGTTGAATGTTTTTGATTTCCGCGATAGCTTTAAGCTCACTGTACTGCATCCCCTTGATAAATTGACCGATGAATATATTATAACCCGCACCCGAAGCTCTCAGTGCCAGTCCCAGAGCGGCAGTGGTCTTGCCCTTGCCTGACCCGGTGTAAACCTGAATCTTTCCTGGTATGGCAGTCATTAGTAAAACCTCCAATCCGTATTTTATCCTGAGAGGCCTGGATATTAGATTCTGACAGGCCTGTATATTGGCTGAAAAGCCTGTATGTTAGATTCTGAGAGGCCTGGATATTAGATTCTGACAGACCCGTATTTTAGAAAATAAAAAAGCATCTCCCGCAGGAGATGCTCCCTGGTAGACAGAAATTTTAAGCAAAATGGTAAGACAGCCAGTATCAAACAGTGACAGCAGTAAATCTCATTAAAAATTGCCTTGGCCTTATATTTACCTCGGCCTTATATTTAATTCCTGGCAGTTCTGTCCTGATCAGGTGCCAGCCTGCTCCCGCCGAGAGGCTGAAACCAACCATACTGGCAGGTCTTCTGACTAAGGCTTTTAACCCAACTCCTTCCCGGACGATTCCAGTGGAGATATTATCAGGCAGAAAAGTTATTAGAAAGAAAGCCATCACAGCAGCGGGGGCTGTATCGGAATTGCACCGATTTCCCTGTTAAGCAAAAGCACCAGCATGGAAAGCTATATATAGTTTTGGGGATTTACAAATAGTTTTGGGATTTACAAATTTGCTTGCCTGTCAAAAATGCAATCACACCTAAAAATTAACTGACTTCATAGTAGCATATCACCGGGGTGAATGCAAGAAATCAAAAATTACACTTCACCAGCTATCTCCTGTAAGAGATAATTGTCAGGCAGGATTAGTAAGACTCTGCCACCTTTTTAAATTGATTTCTTCTCTGGCCAGAGTAAAACGGGCAGTTTTTAAAGGGTCCACAACCTGACAGATTTCAGCCTGACCTATGAGGCTCAACAACATACCCGCCTCTGAAAGAGTAAAATTAAAATAATCAATCAATAGATCTGTCATTTTGTATACTGCCCTGTTCACTGCCTCGTCCAGAGTTTCAGCAGAGGCAATTGTCGAAATAACCCGGGAGTTTTCCAGCAGAGGTACAGGCAGATTGCTGCCTTTTACAAGATCAAGAGACATCTCCAGCTCCCCTCCTGCTTCACCCGCACAGACAACTATCTCTCCGTCTCCCATCAGAGCATGCATATCACCGGCAGCCAGCAGAGCTCCAGGAGTATTTACCGGCAGGTAAAGGATAGAACCTGCCTGCAGCAGTCTGCAGTCCATATTGCCTCCGTGGGGACCGGGATGACCGGTAGGTATTTCTTCTTCTCCTGCCGGAGCAACCCCCATCACCCCGACCATCGGCTCCTGTTGATAGACTCGATCAGGAGAAAATTCAATCCTGTTATCAGTCAGCGGCAAAATTTTGGTAACCGGCTTTTCAATTCTGTCTCCCAGAACACCTTCTCCCGGAGCTGCTATCATCACCGCCGGACTCTTTAATCTAATATCCTTGATCTCAATTTTGAGAATATCTCCGGGACAGGCTCCTTCCAGAAAAACCGGTCCGGTAGCAGGATTAATTCTGCTCCAGTCCATATCTGCTATTTCATCTCCGGAAGACTTAAGCTGGCCGGAAAAACAGTCCCTGGTTTCCAGAATAAGGACTGAACCAGGTTGAACCCTGATAGCAGGCTCCAGCTCCTGTTTAAAGGCAAAAATACAACTGCTGCTGGAAACTCTCTCTGGTGTCATTATATTACCTCTTTTCCTCAATTATTTTATCTGTAAAATAAAGCAGTCTTAAAAATTCCTGAAAAGCTTATTTAGCTGTTAAGTTCATTCACAGCTGCTGAGTTCATTTCATTCACATAAGTTTTTAACATATCCTGCTGAAATTTAAATCCAAGCTTTACCAAAGAATGCTGGAGAGCTTTAAGGGTTAAATATAATTTTTCTTCCCGGCAGTTCTCACCCATATGGCCGATGCGAAAAACTTTACCGCTCAGTTCAGCAAAGGCTCCCGCAATCATTATGCCATGACTCTCCAGCATTTCCCGATTGAGGTCGGAAAATTTAATGCCATCAGGCATCCTAACTGCGGTAACAGTATTAGAATAACCGGAATCAGGATAGAGGGTTAAACCACCGGCCTGAAGGGCTTTTCTGACAGCCCCGGCAATCCAGCTGTGCCGCTGATAGCGGTCTGCTTCAGTTAAAAGCCTTTCTGCCGCTTTTTTTAGAGCATAAATATCTGAAACTGAGGGAGTATAGGGAAACTCCTGTTTTTCCTGCCAGTTTTGCCATAACTTCAGATTGAGATAAAAAGCTGGCTGAGAAGCTTTTCGACTCTCTATTTTTTTCCAGGCCCGGGAGCTTAAGCTCAAAAAAGCCAAACCCGGCGGAGCAGAAAGGACCTTCTGCGAGCCTCCCAGAACCACATCCGCTCCCCAGTCATCGGGCTTAAATTCAATCCCACCCAGTGATGAAACAGCGTCAATAACGGTAATAAGCCCCCGTTCTTTCAGGACCGGAAGTATCTCAACTGCTGGATTAATCAATCCGGCCGGAGTCTCACAGTGAACAAGAGTAGCCAGATCAAAATTTGATTCTTCCTCCAAAACTTCTTCGACCTCCCGGCTGGTAATAGGTTCTCTATAACTTTTTTCCAGTTTGACCACTTCTGCCCCATAATTTTCAGCCATGCCAGCCAGGCCGGTTCCAAAAATTCCATTGCTCAAAGCCAGCACCCGATCACCAGGCTCGATCAGAGATGCCAGGGCTGCATCCAGAGCCAGCATTCCCTCCCCGCTTAATACCAGCACCTGATTTTTGGTATTTATTATTTTTTGAAGATCACCGCAGAGTTCAGCATAAAATTTAAAAAACTGGGGGTCCAGATCAGGATTGGTAAAGTTTTGCGCCATAGCTTGCCTTACTTCTTCTGCTACTTCCGTCGGTCCCGGTGTCATAATTAATGGCTCTCTCATAAAAATAACCTCCTGAAAAATAATGTTACACCCAGAAACTCTAGTAATCAATAATTTTATTTTCCAGCTTACTTCAGTATTATTTCAGCAATCAACGATCCCAATCATTGATCAGGAATCAGCACATCAGGAATCATCGATTCCAATCATCGATCAAGAATCACCGATCACCAATCACCGATCATCAATCACCGATCATCAATCAGCAATCAACCAATCAGGAACCGGAAATAGCAGCGCCGATAGCGGTGGAGTACTCAGCCTTTTCCGGAAAAATAAAATCCATGGGAAAAAATTTAGTCTGTTTGAGATTTTCTAAAACCTGCTGACCGATTTTCATTTCAGCCAGTTTTCCGGTAACTACGATATCCTGACAGTCCTTGACCTGAGCTGCAAAAGCTGCCATCATTCCAATAGTCTGATAGATCATATTAATTATCCCCAGAGCATAATCTTCAGGCCGGGGATTCTGGCTGAGCTTGCCAAAATTTGAGGCAGTTATATCCTGATGAAGATCCCCTATATCATCCAGAGAAATATCCCCAACCGAGAGATCAACCCTATGTAATTCACCCTTCCCGGCCAATCTCACTATTTCTTCATAGTCATCGATATTTAAAATAGCCCTGGCCAATCCGACCAGAGTGCCTCCACCCACGCCGGTGCCTCCCAGGTGGTTTACCTCTCCATTATCATAATAAACTATGGCAGTCCCGGTGCCAATGCTGACTATAATGACCCGGGAGTGGGAGGTGAGATAGGCCCCCCCGGCTCCAATTGCCTCAAATTCTGGAATCCTCACTGTTTCAACCCCAAAGAGATTCTTTTTTACATAGGAAGAACCGACTCCGGTAATGGCAACTCTCTTTATATCAGAAAGATTTATCTCCTGTTCATTGAGAAAACTCCCCAGAGCCCCGGTGGCTGAAGTTAAGGGGTCGCTGGCTTCTACAGTCAAAAAACCCACCAGGTCATCGTCTTTAAAGCCCACTATATCGGTTGTGCTGCCTCCAATATCAATTCCCAGTATCATATCTGCCTCCCCTTCTAATCCTGCCAGGTTTCCTGATGGATTTTATCCTGTGAAAACCTTTCAACCGGGCCACTTTCTTCCGCTGGATATCCTGCAGCCACCACTGCCAGGGGATATACCTCCCGGGGCAGTTTGAACAACTCTTTGAACTGCTGGACCCTTTTCTCTCTGGGATATACCCCCAGCCAGACAGCCCCCAGGCCCAAATTTTCGGCCATGAGCAGGAGATTCTGCACGGCAGCAGAACAATCCTGCACCCAGAAGCCCTCATGTCTTTCCTCGCCTCTGTCTCCGCAGACCACAATGGCCAGGGGTGCCTCTTTTAACATTTTGGAATAGGGATGGATTTCCCTGATTTTTTTATGACGCTCTTTATCCTGTACCACGATAAAATGCCAGGGCTGCTGGTTGCCAGCAGAGGGAGCAGCCATGGCCGCTTTGAGCAGCTCCTGAATCTTCTCATTTTCCACCGGTTTATCCTGATAATTTCTGATACTGCGACGGTTGTAAAGTACTTTGCTAAATTCCATTGCAATCCCTCCTGAGGAAAAATTTAAGTGCTGAAAATTTTCCTGTTCAGTGTTTATTTTGTTCTATACTTATTTAGTTCTTATTTATTTTATCCTGTGGCTCCACTGCATAGCTCCGATGCGAAAAGTTATTTTGCAGGCAATCTGATTGATAGGATAACTGATATGACGGGGATTAAAATTTCAATTTTTGATGATATCGACTTTTTACAGGGCAATCATTCTATAAGGCTTTCACTATAAGGCTTTCAGAATCTGATTTACTGCTTCAGCAGAAAAGACCAGGGTACCAGCATTTCCTCCGCTGAAGATCCCCCGTGGAGATAGCGGGGTGTGGTGTACTTTTCCTGTTTTTCAAACTGATAATTGATGGTAAAACCGTGATCTCCAAAGATTAAAACAGGTGAATCTGCCGGAATCCTATCCAGAAAAGGCTTTAATCTATTTCTGGTCTGGAAATTAATCTCCCGGACCAGTTCCAGATAATCATCCCGGGAGGTGTGGATCTTGTCATCGATGTAACCAAATTTAATAATATCCCGGCCGGGCTGCCAGGCACTATTTTGAGGAGATAGAATCTCTCCCTTAAAATCTGCATCTTCCAGAGCTGCCAGCTGGGCTTCTGTATTGGAGGGCAGATGGGACACCAGCATACCGGAGGTTATCTCCCGCAGTGACATCTCGGCCAGTACCTGGGAATAAATTTCCTGCCAGATATCAAATCTCAAACCATCCAGAAGAATAAGATAGCCGGCAGACTGGGAAACTCTTTCCAGCAATTCGGGATATCTTTCAATAATAAGATTTTCTATCCGGAGTGCCTCTTCCCGGGGGGCAGTTCGGGCCGGGTCCATAAAGAGACTTTCATAAAAATCCTGATAATCCTTATTAAACTGACGGCAGGTTTTCAAGACCTCTTTTTCTATCTGCTGGACCGGTAAAACAGCAGTCAAGCCTGTCTGGCCAGCAGCTTCAGCAAGCCGTTCTCTCTTGAGTTCCAGCCGGGCAAGATGCTCGGTATAATATTTCAGCCAGTCTTTCAATTTATCCGGGGGCTGCCAGCCGGCAAATGTTTGAAGTTTATCTTGGAGGCTGAAAAACAGAGCAAAAACCCGTTTTAATTCTGCCTTCCGGCTGGAATCAGCTTCAGTAAAAGTTAATTTATCCTGAAATTTTTCAACTTCTTCAAGATTTACGGCTTCCCCGCTGATTTTTTTACCCAGCAGCAGGGCCAGCTCTTCCACCAGTTTTACCGACATCTCTTCATTATTTATTATCTCCAGCAGCTCTTCCGGTTCCAGACTGGAAAGTTTTTCGGTTAGATAGCTCAGCACTCCGCTTTCCTGGAGAACTCTATCCAGGTTTTCCTGAAAATATTCCTGCAGACTGAAGTTGCTTTCCGCAAAAATCTGCTTTTTTAGTTCCCTGAGGGAACTCGTATAGGCATCCAGTTCCTCCCAGTACTCGAAAAGTCCGGTCAGCTTATTCTGCTGGCTGAGCTCATCAAGCCAGGATTCCTCTGCCAGGAAAGGTGAAAATTCCTGCTGCCAGTTGAGCAGGGCCAGCAGCAGGATAAACCTATCCTCCTTTAATTCCCGGGCAGCCGGAGCCAGTTCGGGATAATCCTTTTCAACTAATTCGATTAACTTAGCCTCTTCTCCGGC
>PWHA01000090.1 GCA_003554685.1 Halanaerobiaceae bacterium | reverse complement strand
TCGGCGTTGAAAATGCTGGGCTGCCCCCAGCCCTTTCTGACAATTTTGAGGGCCCGCTTTAAAAAGCGCTGAGGACTTTTGGCTGCCAGCTGGATGTTGGAACTGGGCTGGAGCAGCCGCATCTCATCGATCACATCCAGGATCAGATAGCTCAGCTTATTGACCCCATCGGAGCCATCAGGCTTAAGGCCTCCCACATTTATATTGGCAAAATCGGTGTAGGTGCCGCTCTCCTGCAGGGTTACTCCGACCTTCGGAGGAGCCGGCTGGTTGTTAAACTTAACCCAGAATGCCTGAAGCAGCTCCCGGGCTTTCTCCTGGTTCAGCTCTCCGCTCTCAAGCCCCTCCCGGTAGAAGGGATAGAGATGCTGGTCCAGCCGCCCGGGATTAAAGGCATCCCAGGTATTTAATTCGCTGATAACTCCGATATGGACAAACCAGTACATCTGGAGGGCTTCCTGAAAATCCCGGGGCCTCCGGGCCGGTACCCGCTGACAGGTTAGGGCAATCTTTTCCAGTTCAGCCTGGCGGACCGGGTCGCTCTCATTCTCTGCCATCTCCCGGGCCAGCTGACTGTATCTTTTCCCCAGGGTTATCAGGGCTTCAGCAGCAATTTTCATGGCTTTAAGCTCTTCCCGTCTGTCTGGAGCTTCAGGATCAGCAAAATAATCCAGCCCTTCCAGCTTTTCCTCAATTCGGACTATCAAATCAGCAAATCCCTGGCGGTAGAGTTTATCGTCGGCCACCGTATGGCCGGGAGCCCGCTGTTCCATAAATTCAGTAAAGATTCCAGCCTGATAGGCATCATGCCAGTCCTGATCCATCTGCTGAAATATTTTCTGCCGGATAGAACGTTCCTGCCAGAAAGGAATGATCTCCTCCTCCTGAATTCTTTTAGTTTCTTCAGCAACGGCAAAGGAGATTTTCTCCCTATTATTGATCAGCTCCAGGTCTTCCAGGGTGTGACAGCAGAGTTCAGGATAAGTCGGGGTGGCCTGAGGTCGCTCTCCCCTCTCTCCCACAATCAATTCTCCGGGATTTAGGGAAATTTCCTTCTTCTCCATGATATTTTTAAAGGCCAGAGCCCGCAGAACCGGGATCGATACCCTGCCCTCATGCTCCCGATAAGCCTCGGTCACCAGCCTGGCCCGTTCCAGTGATATCCGGGGCTCGGCCTCCAGGCTTTCTTCTCTTAATCTGGCAATTCGTTCCTTCATTTTTCCTAACCTCCTCAAATTCTTCTGCCGGGGCGGCTAACCTTCAATCTTAACTGTTATTCCCTCTCCCCTTAGAATTTCAAGCTTCTCTTCCAGATAACTCAGGTCAGGTTCATTCAGACCCGCCAGCCTGTATTCCCGGTCTAATTTTCGGTATTTGTCAATCCCGGTCCGGTGATAGGGCAGAACTGTTAGCCGGGAGTGGTCAAGCTCTTTAAGCCGGTCAGCCAGCAGAAGAAGATCCTCCCGGCTGTCATTGATCCCGGGGACCAGGGGAAAGCGAACCTCAACCCGGGCTCCCTGCTCCAGTAATTTTTTTAAATTATTCAGCAGCAGGGTGTTATCGATACCGGTATATTTTTTGTGTTTCTGGCTGTCAATAAATTTCAAATCATATAAAAACAGATCGACCAGCTCAAGGATTTCTGCCAGTGCTTCCCAGCTGCAGCTCCCGGAGGTGTCAACTGCCGTGCTGATATCTTTCTCCTGACAGAGCCGAAGAATTTCTTTAAGAAATTCCAGCTGCAGCAGGGGCTCACCTCCGGAAAAGGTAACTCCTCCGGCTGATTCCTGATAAAAAATCCGATCCTTTTCAATCTCGGCCAGCACCTCTGCCGGCGTCATATCAGTTCCCACCATTTCCCGGGCTCCAGCGGGACAGTCTCCCGGGTCCTCGCGGCAGAGCCCGCACTCTATACAGCGGCCGGGATGGTATAAATATTCCTTTTCTTCAGCTATGCTCTCGGGGTTATGGCACCACCAGCAGGCCAGTGAGCAGCCCTTCAGGAAAACAGCAGTCCTGATGCCCGGGCCATCATGGATCGAATAATTTTGGACATTAAAGATCCTGCCTGAAACCATCTTTCCACCTCGCTGCTTCTATTTTCTATATTTTTTTCATCCATACGTTTAATCATAGCTCTATTTTAAGCTTCTGTCAAAAAAGCTGCTGAAAAATCACAAATTCCATTTACTGCCTTTATCTGAGTTTATCTTACTAAATTTCAGTATTTCTTACTAAATAAACTTATTCTGGCAGGATTTTTTTTGATTAGCAAGAATTTTATCTTAATCGGGCAGGATTTATTATATCAGAATTTAAGATTATTACACCAGTATTACTGCAGGCATATCAGTAATATATCATTTTATCTATACACTTAAATCATCTTATCTATTTTTCTATATACTTTCTATCTCTATATTAAATTAATCCAATAATTTTTCTCTGTCTATTTCTAAATACTGAGATAAATCATGAGGGTAAGGGGCAAAAAGGGGCAAAGCCCAAAATTTCTGAAATAGCTCCGGAGGAGAATTAAAATGAGAAAATTGAGCAATATTCCTGAGCCGGAACAGATATCCCCAGAGAGGGATAGCCTAAAAATAGCTCTGATTTATTTTATTGCTGCCGGAATCTGGATTATTTTTTCTGACAGGGCTGTTTTAATAATGTTTAACGATCTGGAAACTATTTCCTTCGTGCAGACCTATAAGGGTATGCTTTTTGTGCTGGTAACCAGTCTGCTCCTATACCTGGCCTTAAAAAAACAAATTTCCGGCTACCAGAAGCTGGCCAATCAGCTCTCTGAAAATTATCATGAACTGGAAAGCACCCATGATAAGCTTCTGGATACCAGACAGGAGCTTAATGAAAAAATCAAAGAACTGGAAGAAAGCAAGAAAACCATCTACAACCAGGCTTTCTATGACAGCCTGACCGGGCTGCCCAACAAAAATAAACTGCTGGATGACATCAGTCTTAATAAATATGCTCCGGGGCAAGTCCTGATGCTGCTGGACCTTAACAACTTTGGAAAGATCAATAATTACTATGGTTTTAAATTTGGTGATGAACTCCTAAAAGTGGTAGCCAGAAAACTAAAATCCATCTCAGAAAAGAAAATGGAGGTATACCGGATAGGAGGCGATGAATTTGCTCTGCTGCTGTTAAAGAGCCGGTTTTCAAAGAGTTTAACTAAAAAGATTAAGGGAATTTTTGCCCGGAATTTTATAATTTCAGGCCATGAAATTCAGGTATCCTTCTGTATGGGAGTTGCTTACTTCCCCGAAGATGCTGATACCGCTCTGGAACTGCTGAAAAAAAGTGAAACAGCAATGAATAAGGCCAAGGAACAGCAGAAAAGCAACATCGAGTATTATCAGAAAGCCATGGACCGGGAAATAGCAGGATATCTTAAACTGGATGAAGATTTAAACTCAGCCTTTAATAATAATGAATTCGAACTTTTCTTCCAGCCAATTTTAGACATTAACAGGGAGAAAATCAGGAAGCTGGAAGCTTTAATCCGCTGGAATAAACCCTGTCATGAATATATCTCTCCCAGAAAATTTATCCCTTTTGCCGAACAGAGCGGTCTGATTCACAAAATAGATAACTGGGTGCTGGAAAAAGCCTGCCGTCAGAAAAAGCTCTGGGATGAAATGGGCATTAATGGTTTTTCCCTGGCTGTCAACATTTCGGTCAGGCAGCTCTCCGAAGAAAGTTTCTATCAGCGACTTCTGGAACAGATAGAAAAAAGGAAGATCAGCTGCTCCGGCCTGGAATTTGAAATAACTGAAAGTGCTATCATGAAAAACTTTCCTGACAGCATTAATTTTCTGAAGAAGATACAGGAGCTGGGAATCAAAATATCCCTGGATGATTTTGGCAGTGAGTACTCCTCATTAAATTATCTCCTGAAACTGCCGATTGACAGTATTAAGATTGATCGAACCTTTATCAGCGACATCCCCTGGGATGAAAGACAGCATAAGATAATTGAAGCAATTATTAAACTCGCCAGAATAATTGGCCTAAAAGTTACTGTCGAAGGAATAGAAACAGAGGAACAGTACAGTATGATTCATAATAAACAGGCAGATTATGTCCAGGGTTTCTATCTGGGCAGGCCTGCTTCTGCCAGGGAAATCCAGCAAAAGCTAGAGAATCAGAGTTAGAAAATTTTCGGTACAGTGATGCTGGTAGAGCTGAGTTTCTTTAAGCCTCTCCCCCGGCTGATTGAGTACGGGAAATTACTTCGATCAGGGTTTGATTTATTGTTCTTTCTGACGGCAGGGAAAGATCAGCCAGATTTTTCAGAGTTGCTGCCAAATCTTCAGCTATAATTCCAACTGGCCGGTCGATAGTCAGACCTGTTCGGGCCAGCCTGAAATAGCGATAGGCCAGTTCAAAGCTGCTAACAGCCTTTAATATACAGGTGGATTTAGCTCCATCACAGTGACTCCCACTGGAATCTCCCAGCAGATAATTAATCATTTCTTCTAGCCTGTCAGTTAATTCCTCCAGATAAAGAAACCCTGCCAGCATACCCCCGGCTGCTGCTGAAAAAAGACCGCAGAGTGAAGATAGTTTCCCTAGATATAAATTTAATTTATGGGTTACGATATGGCTCAATAAAGTTGCTCGAAATATATCACTCTCCTTCTTGCCCAGATATTTACCTGTTCGGTAAAGAGAGATGGAAATGGTAATACCCTTGTTACCGCTGCCAGAAGAAGCCAGAGCGGGCAGATCTACCCCCGACATTCTGGCATCTATTCCCTGGGCTATCATCCCGCCAATCTTTTCAATTTCTGTTTCAGCATACTTTTCAAATTTATTACCTATTCCACTGGCCCTACCCAGGCGAGCAGCTTCCACCAGCGCTAAATTCTTTGCCAGCCCCTGTTTGAGAAATTGTAAGGCCTGAGAATCAAACTCTGTCTCTATCTTTTTAAAAATATCCGGCAGAGAAGCTCCATATAAATATCTATCAAGCTGACTGAGTTTAGAATTTTCATCAGCCTGAGAAACGGGCTGAGAAGCAGAACGCTGATAAACCATGCTGCCATCAACCTCTATCCGGTTCAACTGCCCGTGATTCTCCTTAATCAAAGCTGTAACTTTGTTATCTGCCTCCAGGATAGCTCTGATATAGGGTGACTTCTCTTCAACGATGGTAAAGCTGATTTTATCCAGTATACCTTCTGCCTGAGCAACACTTTTTTTTGTGATTCCAGACAGGACTTCCAGACCTTTTCTGCTGGGGTTTTCAGTATAATAGCCCAATGCTGCAGCGATAATATTACCCTGATGCCTGTCTATTCCTGGAATACCAGCCTTCATTCCATTCTTGTAAACGTAGCCATCCAGTTCAATGGTAATCTGCTGCAGCTCACCCCGGCTTTTTTCAGCAGCTGCCGCCACAGCATAGGCTACAGCTGCCGGCTCGGTACATCCCTGAGCCAGTTGTAATTCCTGCTCGATAAAACTATGTACCAGTTCCACGGCAATTACCCCCCCTGAAGAACCTTACCTGCTATTTGAAATGATTTAGTCTGATATTTTATTAATGCTGACTTATTTCGCTAAATATCCCCTGTCAGAATAACCAATCTCCGAAAAGCTATTCAGATAGAGACCGGCTGCTTAATTTATTATTTTGGTTATGTTTAACCTATATTAGTAATATTCCACAAAAACACGTAATTTCCTTTGATTTTGGTTGAGTAAGCTGGAGATAATTACTGCTTTAAGATTTAAATGACTGCAAATACCCCCGCCCTGTATGTAAACCAGTTAACATACAGGCATTAAATCATCAAGTATAATATATCTAATAATACCTATACAGGGTATTATTATAATCAAAATCTAAATTCATGGGAGGCGTATTATGCAGGCTTTATATGTAATTATGGCACTTCTTCTGCTTATTTCTTTCTTTTTTAATCGAAAAAAAACCTGGAAGTCAATTCAGCGAGGAAAAAACAAAATGTTAAAGATCCTTCCCGGTTATCTAAAGCTTCTTGTTCTGCTGTCGCTAGTACTGTTATTTTCCGAGGACTTTATCGTAGAATATCTTGGTGGCCAGAATATTATACTGGGAAGTTTTTTAGGGCTGATAGTTGGATCAATCACCATGATGCCAGGCTTCATAGCCTATCCTCTTGCAGGAATATTGTTAACCAGGGGGGTAAGTTACATGGTAATTGCAGCTTTTGTAATTTCTCTAAAAATGGTAGGAGTGGTCACCTATCCGGTGGAGAAAGAATATATGGGGGTTAAAGCCACCATTTACCGCAATCTGGCCAGCCTGGCCATAGCAGCTGTCCTGACCCTGCTGATAGGACTTTACTACGGGGAGGTTATTATCTAATGAAAAATAAAAAAGAAAAAGATCATCGGCTGGATTACGGAATTTTTCTTGCCTTTTTAGCATTTCTGGGAATTTCCCGGATAACAAATTTTGATCTGGGAGTGTCCATGGGAGAAAATTTCCTGATTTTCGCCCGGGACATGATTTTGATACTGCCGCCGGCCTTCATCATCATTGGTCTTTTTGAGATCTGGGTTAAAAAAGAAACCATCGAAAAGCATTTTGGCAACAGTTCGGGATTGAAACGTCATATCTATGCTATTCTGCTGGCAGCCACCACGGTCGGTGGAACCTTTGTCGCCTTTCCGGTGGCCAACTCTCTCTATCATAAGGGAGCCGATTACAGCTCAATTTTCACCTACATTACCTCGGCATCTCTGGTAATGATA